>JAAZIH010000117.1 GCA_012800995.1 Chloroflexota bacterium | reverse complement strand
TTTTGCGCCTTCCTCACCGAGCTCCTTAAAACCGCCAGTAATAACCACCGCAGCCTTGATACCACGCTCTCCGACAGCTTTCATTGTTTCCATAATCATGGTCACTGGCAGGACGACAACAGCCAGCTCTACAGGATCTGGGACGTCAGAAATAGCAGGATAGACTTTCAATCCTAAAATTTCGGTGGCATTTGGGTTCACAGGATAAACCTTGCCTTCATAACCATGACTGATTAGGTTGTTTACAATGCCATAGCTCAACTTTTTGGGATTAGTGGATGCGCCCAGAACGGCAACACCTTTCGCTTTAAAAAATAGTGCTAAGGAAGAACTCATCAATTTACTCCTAAATTTATTTTTGCGTCTTGATTATACCAAGCCAAACAGCGAATCTTCTTAAATTCAAAAAATAGACCCAGAGTCATTTATAATTCAAATAATGAACAAAATAAACAGCTTGATTCTAAGTTCCACAAACAAAGTCTATCTGCATGGTGACGCAGGCGCTGGAAAGACTCAGTTAGCTTGCCAACGCTTGCGCTACTTAGTTTCAGATCCAGAAATTGCCAACCAAGGCATATTGGTCCTTGTTCCTCAACGTATTCAGGTGAAAAGATATCAAAAAGTTGTTGCAGATATAAAAGCTTCACATAATATTGAACTTTCAATCATGACGATGAGTTCGCTGGTAAGGCGAACCGTAGAGCTTTTTTGGCCACTTATAAGTGATAGATCGGGCTTCTATCGCCCCTTTGAGCCACCAAGCTTTCTAACGCTCGAAACATCTCAATATTACATGGGGCGCCTTGTTGATCCTCTGCTTGCTAAAGGGTATTTCTCAACAGTCAGCTTATCGCGAAATCGCTTGCTGAGCCAGCTTGTTGATAATCTTAACAAAGCAGCCATCATCGGTTTTCCCCACACCGAAATAGGCGAGCATTTGAGTGAAGCCTGGGTTGGAAAAGAAAGTCAAAAACGGGTTTATGAAGATGCTCAGGAAGTGATTAATGCCTTTCGTTCATTTTGCTTACAAAACAATCTTTTGGATTTCTCCTTACAGGTTGAACTTTTCAAAGAAATGCTTTTGCAAAATCCTTTATGCAAAAATTATCTAACACGCCTTTATAGGCATCTAATTTATGACAACGCAGAAGAAGACCCACCCTATGTGCATGATTTTGTTTCAGACCTATGGGAATATTTGCATTCAGCCTTAATTATCCAGGATGATTACGCTGGCTATCACAGCTTTTTGGGTGCTGATCCAAAATCAGCTATGCGGTTCAAAAACATTGCGAATGATTCTATTTATCTACAAAATAAAGATGATGTTTCAGAAAAGAAATCTGAGCTTGTCAATGCTTTTATCGATTTTTCCAAACCTGTTCACTATAAAGTCAAAGATATCCACGAATTTATCACACCACTTAATCACCGTTCACGCTTTTTCCCAGAAATGCTTAAAGAGATAGCCGAATCTATCCGCACTAAGATTGATGATGGTGTGTCACCTAACGAAATAGTCATCCTTTCACCGTTTATGTCCGATGCGACGATATTCACACTTAAAAATGAACTTTCCAGATACGACATAAAACTACGCGCAATGCGCCCATCAAGCTCACTCAATGATGATTCGGTCATCCAAACTTTGCTCTTTTTTGCTGTTATTTGTCATCCGGAATGGGAGATTCCGATTGACCCATACCATATTTCAAGCACAATCGCTTATGCATTATCAAGCTTCGATCTGATTCGAAGTCATTTCATTACCCAGGAAATATCTCCTGCTTTACCAGTTCAATTTCCTTCATTCGAAAATTTGCCTGAAAGTATTCAAAACCGATTTTCGGACGAACAATGTGCCCAGTGGAACACGACAATGGCATGGATTAACGCCAACCTAAGCGTGTACCCCCTGGATATCTTCTTTAGTAAACTATTTGGTGAGTTGTTATCTCAGCCTGGTTTTGCTTTTTATCGGGACCTTGAAAGTGGCAGCTCCACCGCCCAACTGATCAACTCTTTTAAAAAGTTCAGACATGCTTTTGGTTATCAATCCGATATTGACCAGGAAGAACTTGCAAAAGAATTTGTCAAAAATGTTCAATCGGGCTTGCTGGCAGCGACATTTGTGCCTGATGAGCAAGACGATGACGATCAATTTGTCCTGATTACACCAGTAATGAGCTTTTTAGGATTAAACAAATCTGTTGATTATCAATATTGGCTCAATGTTGGTAGCAGCGGATGGTATGAACGTCTCGAACAACCGCTCACTCACCCAATCGTACTAAGCCGACATTGGCAACCTGGCAGAAAATGGACTGCTGAAGACGATTTAGCCCTAAGTAAAGAAACTCTGGAAAAATTTATCCGTGGCTTATTTAATCGCTGCCGAAAAGGAATATTTTTAGGTATCTCCGAATACAGTGAAACAGGGCAAGAAGAAAAAGGGCTCTTGTTGCTCCATTACCAGGCACTTGTTAGACGGGCTTTAAGGAACGAAAAGAATGACTAAAATAGAGTTCCGCGATTCTCAGGCTCGTATATTGAATTATCAAGGCGGTTTAATGGGAATATCCGCTGTACCAGGCAGTGGCAAGACTTTTACCCTTTCTCATCTCGCTGCCAAGCTTGTCATGGAATGCGATTTGGCTTATGATCAGGAAATCTTAATTGTCACCTTCTCAAACGTCGCCGCGGACAACTTTTCATCGCGAATTGGCTCAATTTTGTCGGATCAAGGGATTGTTGAAGGGATTGGCTACAAAGTTCGCACCCTGCATGGACTGGCAAGCGATATTATTCGCGAAAGGCCAGACCTGGCTGGTTTAGGAAATAATTTTTCAATTATAGATGAATCCGAAAGTACTGATATTTTACAAGAGCTTACTCGCTATCAAATGCTGCAAAATCAAAATGTAATTTATGATTTAGTATCTGATAGGTATCGAAGCAGAAACAACGATGCCAAAATAGAAAAGGAGTTGCTTAAAGAATTAGAGCGTATTGCGTCCGTTTACATAAAAACTGCCAAAGATCATCTCTTGTCGGTAGAAGAGCTTCAAAGCCTCATTAATCAAACAAAAAAGCCTACTTCGCTGCTATTAATCTGCCAGGATATTTTTCGTTCCTATCAAGCCGCGCTTAATTACCGCGGTGCTGTTGATTTCGATGATTTAATACGTCTTGCCTGGCTTAGCCTTAATAACGATAATGACTTGTTAAAATCTCTGCAATACCGTTGGCCATATATCCTTGAGGACGAAGCCCAGGATTCCAGTTTTATGCAGGAAGCGATATTAGGATTGCTCACCAAAACAAATCGGAATTGGGTACGTGTTGGTGATCCAAATCAGGCAATAAATGAAAGCTTCACAACTGCTAACCCACGCTTACTGAGAAACTTTATCGCGCGTCCGGATGTGCGCAGTGAAACTCTGCCTGTATCCGGACGGTCTTGCCCTGATATCATCGCCCTTGCCAACACCATGAATGAATGGAGCCAACATCATCCCAACCCCGCTATCCGTGACGCTCTGAGTTATCCGCTTATCGAATTAACCAAATCCGACGACCCACAACATAATCCAAAATGTTCCATCCCGTCCGTTTTCTTAAACGATTCGCGCTTCAACACTCAGGAAGAAATCGATTTTATAGTCGAAGACGTAAAAGATTGGCTTGAGAATCATCCTGAAGATACCGTAGCCGTATTAGCTCCAATCAATAGACGCGTTGCCAAACTTGCTGGAGCGCTGACAAAAGCGAGAATACCTGTTGAGCAAGCATTGATGAGAAATCCCATCAACACACGTAAATCTGCTGGTTCCATTTTCCATATTTTGAACTCGTTGGTAAAACCAACGGACACCAGCCTCCTGGCAAATGCTTTCAAGGTTTTTCACCGTCACTATCAGGATGACGAAGAAAACTGGCTTGTCGTTGAGAAATGCTCCCGATACATTCAAAACATCCATAATCTGGAAGACTTTGCATATGGAGAAATCTTAGACCAGCCCGTCGAGTTTGAAGATATGTTTGAAGAAGAACTCGCTCATGATTTCCTTACACGTTTTGTTATAAAGTTAAAACGATGGCATCAAGCCACCATACTACCCTTAGATCAAACCATTATTACAATCGCTCAGGATCTCATGTTAGATCCTATTGAACTTGCCACGGTTCATAAGATCTCACAACTTGTACGGCAAATATTGCAAGACCAGCCCGAATGGAACATTAATAGTGTTTTGACAGAAATAAAGAGTATCGCCAACAACACCAGAACTTTCTTCAGTTTTAACGATGCTGAAGATGGCTTTAATCCTGACTTGCATAAAGGCAAAGTTGTTGTAGCCACATATCATAAAGCAAAAGGATTGGAGTGGGATAAAGTCTATTTAAGTTCATTAAACACCTTTGACTTTCCATCTGGAAGTCCCGATGATTACTTCCTTTCAGAACGGGATATCTTTGTTGAGCCCAAAAACCGTCAGGCAGAAATAAGAATGGAGTTGGAATCCATAATAAATCCTAATGCGCCGGCATACGTTCCTGGTGTTGCTACGATAATGGATCGCAATGACGTTTCCCGCGAACGTATTCGACTTTTGTATGTAGGCATGACTCGCGCGAAGAAATCCATAACAACAACTTACAACACGGGTAGATTCCAAAAGCAATGTGAAGCTTTGGCAAGCCGTGAGTTAAGGAGACTTCTGAAAGATGAAAACTCAATTTCCCAATAATTTTGTCTTTTCGCAAAGTAATATGCAAACTTATTTGAACTGTCGCTATAAGTTCTACCTGCGCTATATTCAAAAACTTACCTGGCCAGCCCAAGTCACAGTAGATGATTTGCGTTTTGAGGAAGACCGCAATACAGGCATCCGTTTCCATCAGCTTTTGCATCAATACTTTTTAGGCTTCAAACCTGAATTACTAATCCAAATTGCTGAGAATGATCCAGACAATCGTATTTCAACTTGGTTTCAAACTTTTCTGGCCAGTCAATACGCGCAGCTTCAGGGTAAAATTGAGTCAGAGAAAACTATAACAACTTGCATTAATGACAGAAATTTCATTGTTAAGTATGACTTATTACAGTTTAAAGATGGACAATACACAATTTATGATTGGAAAACATCTAACAAAGTTCCCAATAGGGAAAAACTTATGGATAGTATCCAAACACGACTTTATCCTGTCGTCCTTTCTGAAGCCTATCAGAACGACCAACCGATTAATTTCATCATTTGGGAAATTATTGCGCCCAATGCCCCGATCGTCTTTTCTTTTTTAAAACAAGAAATCTTGAATAACGGACGATATATTAAAGAGCTAACTGATGAAATATTATTCTTGGATAATAGTGACTTCTTCAAAACATCCAATACCCGCCAGTGCAAAATATGTGAATATCGTTCCTATTGCAACCGCGGTACAATGCCAGCTACGTTTGAAGAGCTTGACGAAAATGGATTGAATGAAATTGAAGATTACTGGATAACAAACGGATACGATGCAAACTTGGTATAATTCGCAAAGTATAAATGGGCAGAACAGGACTCGAACCTGCGACCTCTTCTGTGTAAAAGAAACGCTCTAACCAACTGAGCTATCCGCCCGGGAAGACCTATTATACATCAAAATGAGAATTGCAAGATTTATTTCACAAGATAATGCCATCCAATATGGTTGGATTGATGAAGACCGTATCGGAATTATTCAAGGGAACCCTTTTGGCGAATATCGCCGCTTTGAAGCCAAGCAAAAACTCAGTGAAGTAAAACTCCTCGCTCCGTGTGAACCTACTAAAATAATTGTTGTCGCGCATAATTTTCCATATAAGTTTGAAGACGTACAAACCCCACCGCCAGATTACCCCATATTTTCTTTCAAACCAAGTTCTTCTTTGATTGCAAGTGGCGAGCCAATTTTGCTACCACCTCTATCTCAGCGAGTTGAGCATGAAGCAGAATTAGCTGTTGTTATAGCCAAAAGAGCCCGTTGGCTTAGACAAGAAGAAGTAAAAGATGTCATCTTTGGTTATACAATTGCCAATGATATTACTGCCCGAGATTTGGAAATCTCCGATGGACATTCGAGCCGTGCCAAGGGTTTTGACACATTTTGCCCAATTGGTCCATGGATAGAGACTGATTTTGACTCCTCCGATGCGATTATCTCCTGTAATGTTAATTCTACAATGCGTCAAATGGCATCTACACGAGATATGCATTTTACAATTGATCGACTTTTGATGTTTATCAGTTCAGTGATGACACTCAATCCAGGAGATCTCATCTTAACAGGTTCGCCCAATGGAACCAGCATCTTAGAGACTGGCGATATTGTTACTGTAAATATTGAAGGCATTGGCAACCTTGTAAATCCAGTACAATCAGCGATTCCTTAGATAAGCCATGCCTGCCCTATTTGTTTTGACCCTTATTTTTCGTTTACAAGGTTGCACAAGCCTAAAGGAAAAACGCTCGCGGATGGCACCATTGCTTGCTAAACTCAGAAAAGAGAATATCTCTGTTATAGAATCCGCTTTGGTTAATCGCCTTCAGGAAGCTGAGCTGACCATCACGAAACTGAGTATCAATAACTCAACTTTAAATCGCGATTTAGACCATCTTTTAGCATTTATAGACTATCATCGTGGAGATGTTGAACTCATTGATTATAAAGTTGAACGTTATAGCCATTAAGGACATCTTGTGACTCTTATTGATAAAAAGTTGTTAAATAAAATTTTGTATCACGTTGAAAAGCCAGGACGCTACGTTGGCGGAGAACACAACATGGTTTTGAAAGACTGGCATTCAGTTGATACTCGCGTTGCATTGGCTTTTCCGGATATTTACGATCTCGGTCAAGCTAATCTGGGGCTGAGCATCTTGTATGAGCTGATCAATGACCGCCCAGACCTCTTAGCTGAACGTGTTTTTTCGCCCTGGCATGATATGGAAACTGCTATGCGCGAGAAAAATATCCCCTTGTTCTCGCTTGAATCAAAAACGCCAATAAATGACTTCAATATTCTTGGAATTACCCTTCCATACGAATCCATTTACACTAATGTACTTAATCTTTTGGATTTATCTGGTATTCCGATAAGATCAACGCAAAGAAATACGAACCATCCTTTGGTCATAGCTGGTGGCCAAGCCTGTTTCAATCCTGAGCCAATGGCAGATTTTATTGACGCATTTGCCATTGGTGATGGCGAAGAGCTCATTTTTGAAATAATTCATGCTTATCAAGAATGGGAATCACAGAACAGTGAGAAAAAAACACTATTAAAAAAATTAGCTGAAATCAGCGGTGTCTATGTGCCTTCATTGTATGAAGTCGAATATTTTGATGATGGACGTATAAAAAGAGTTTTTCCCGTTACGGACGATGTTCCAAATATTATTCTTAAGCGCATTTCTCCTGCCTTACCACCACCTATTAAAAAGCAAATCGTACCCAACATTCAAGTTGTGCATGACCGCATTGCCGTTGAAATCATGCGGGGTTGCACACGTGGCTGTCGTTTTTGCCATGCGGGTATAGTCAACCGTCCCGTTAGACAAAGAAATCCTGAGGATATTCTTGAAGCCATTGAATTAGGCGTAAAGGCTACAGGATATGAAGAGCTTAGTTTGCTTTCACTGTCTTCTTCTGATCACACCCAAATTTTAGACATCACCAAAGCTGTTTATGAACAAAACAAAAGCCGTCGTTTGAGTGTCAGCTTACCTTCATTGCGCATTGAATCTTTCTCAGTAGATCTCATGGACGAGCTAAAGGATTTACGCCCTGGCGGGGGTTTTACCATCGCGCCAGAAGCTGCTACTGATCGAATGCGCGCTGTCATCAACAAACCTTTGGATGATGAAATCTTGTTTGAAACAGTTGAAACAATTTTCAGTCATGGTTGGCTAAATCTAAAGATGTATTATATGATTGGACTGCCAGGCGAACGTATGGAAGATGTTGAAGCCATTCTTGATACCACCCGAAAAGTACAGAAAATCGGCAGGAGATTGCATGGCAATCGCATTAGGGTCCATGTTAGCATTGGTACATTTATTCCCAAGCCACATACACCCTTTCAGTGGGCTAACTCTGAAGACCCTGAAAGCGTCCAGAAAAAAATTGACTTCTTGCGCGAAGGTATGCGCCAATCCAAAATTAAGCTCTCTTATAACCGTCCTGATTCCACCCTGCTTGAAGCCTGGCTTTCACGTGGCGATCGGCGTTTAGGACAAGTTATAGAACAAGCATGGCAAAATGGTGCCAAGTTTGATGCTTGGGATGAACGTTTCCAGAAAGACTTTTGGTACAAGGCTTTTGATGAAACAGGTATAAAACCTGATTTCTATATAAATCGCTTGCGTGATTTAGACGAAGTTTTCCCCTGGGATCATATTTCAACAGGTGTTTCGAAAGACTTTCTATTGGAAGAATACGAAATGAGTCAACGCGGTGAAACGCGTTATGATTGTCGTAAAGGTTGTCATGTGTGTGGCATCCTGGATTGCTTTTCTGACATCCGCCCTAATCAAAACAATACATACTGGGGCTGTCCATGAATCCAATAACCCCATTTAGAGTACGTATTAAATTCGCGAAATTAGAAAACCTGCGTTTTATTGGACATCTTGATTTGCAACGATTATTTGAGCGAGCACTAAATCGAACAGGTCTCCCTTTGCGTTACACTCAGGGTTTTTCACCTAAAGGCCGCATCAATATAGCTTCGGCTTTGCCACTTGGTTTTGTCAGCAGCGCTGAAGTTCTCGACTTTTGGCTTAACGCTCCTGTAGATTTGCAGGAAATTCAAGCAAGTCTTCAAGCGGCATTGCCCAAAGATTTACAAATATTGGACATACAAGAGATCCCCAATAAGGCGCCAAGTCTTCAAGCAAGTGTTCTATCAAGCGAATATGCAATCGTATTTCCTGTTATCTATGCGCAAGACGACATTAATACAGAACTTAGAAATATTTTAGCACAGGAAATTATCCCAGTTGAACGACGCGGGAAAATTGTTGACATTAAACCAATGATAACAACTCATGCATTTTATGAAGAAGGAGTTTCCACTATTCTCCATTTACAAATGGATTCCAGCGCTACAAGCAACGGACGTCCCGATGAACTGCTAAAACTTTTAGGTATTGACCCCGCTGATGTTATCATTGAAAGAACAAATCTGATTTTTGAGGAGTAACACATGGATGACTGCATTTTTTGTAAAATCATAAAGGGAGATATTCCCTCATATAAGGTCTATGAAGACGAATATTGCTTTGCTTTTCT
>JAAZIH010000020.1 GCA_012800995.1 Chloroflexota bacterium | reverse complement strand
CTGGTAACCTTTAGTATCTTCCCAGTACTGTGGATTGTTTCTGCAGCGATTAACCCCGTAAACGACCTGGCAAACCAGCAACTTATTCCAGCTAATGCCAACTTTGATAACTTCACTAAGTTGGTGAATAACCCGATTTTTCCCTTCTTTACCTGGATGAAAAACTCCTTATTCGTCTCGCTGGTCTCCACCTTGCTTACGGTATCGCTCACCACCCTGGCAGCTTACGCGTTCTCACGTTTCCGTTTTAAGGGGCGACAAGGTTTGCTTAAGGCCATTTTGCTTGTGCAGAGCTTCCCCAACCTTTTGGCAATCGTCGCGCTTTATAGCATTATCAACCAAATGGGTGATTTGCCCGTAGTAGGCAAATTCCTGGGCTTAAACACTCATTGGGGCTTAATCTTGGTTTACATGGGTGGCGCGATGGGCATGAACATATGGCTAATGAAAGGTTATATGGACACCATTCCACGCGATATTGACGAATCGGCAAAAGTCGACGGCGCCACAGACTGGCAAATTTTCAGTCAACTCTTACTGCCACTTTTACGACCGATTTTGGTGGTGATTGCCATCCTGAGTTTCATTGGTACCTATGGTGAGTTCTTGTTAGCGCGCACTTTCCTAACCACCAGTGAAAAACAAACCGTGATGGTTGGTCTGCAAATCTTCACCGCTGGCCAATACACCAAAAACTGGGGTGTCTTTGCTGCTGGCGCGTTAATTGCCGCCCTACCGGTGATGATCATCTACATGGTCCTGCAAGACCAAATTGTAGGTGGTTTAACAGCTGGCTCAGTGAAGGGATAGTCTGTTTAGAGATTTCTTTACTGCCGAATAAGTATTGATAACAAGCCCGTGTGATAAACGGGCTTGTTTTTATTGTCTACGCGCAGTGCGTTTCCCCTCCGCTCACTTTTCGGTGCAAGCCCTGGCACTCAAATTGCACCCCATCCTATGCACCTTCTGCATGCTTGCCGAGGGTTTGGAGTGTTATGACACGGGCTTTTGGAATTGATATCAGCAAATGGCAATCAAGCGCGGATGGCAGACGCGAAATGGACTTCAAGGCTGTAAAGAAACATGAAGAGCCCATTACGTTTATTGCCGCGCGGGCTAGTATCGGCAGCGATTATGTTGATCCTCTTTTTCACCGCTACTGGAAAGAAATGAAACGTCTCCGGGTAGCCCGCATTGCTTATCATGTGCTTTATTTCACAGAAGATGCGCAAAAACAAATGGATGCGTTTTTCAAAATCCTGCGCTTTAAAAGCGACTGGTCACATGATCGGCTTACCCTTTGCCTTTTGGTAGAGGATGGCGCTGACCGAAAGATGATTACCGAGATCACCCGTGAAAGCATTGAGATTTGCCAGAATCGAACCGGAAGACTGCCCATCGTCTATTCTAAACCGGATTGGATTAATAATTTTCTTGACATTTCCGCCTTACCAACCTTGGATTGGTGGATTGCTGATTATCTCACACTTCAGGCCTATCCGCATTACACGCCTGAACATCCCGGTCCACCCCGCTTGCCACAAGGCATAAGCAACTACCTCATCCACCAAACGACAGAGAAGGGGAAGAGCATTGGCGTGGACAGTTTCTATATGAACTATAACCGCTGGAATGGCGACAAAAATGCCGTCGCGGCTTATTTTGGAAAATCCTCAAACATCGTGCAAGCTGGGGATGCTGAGAAGCCTTACAGGCTTACACAAAATCAAGGACTTTTTCAAGCCCAGTGCATGGTTTTAATCCTCTCTACACACACCGGGCCCAGTAGTACAGAACCGATAATTGGCAGATTGCGGTTGGGTGAAGTGGTGACGGTATTTGAAGAGAAAGACGGATGGTTTCGATTGCACGAAAAGGACTCGATATGGGTGCAAGGCAAAGCAAGTTTATTGCGCCGTATGGCTCAGCGTGGCGCCAAAATCAGTCCTTTGTTTGTAGCGCGAGTGATTGTACCCGCCCAGTACATCCGCGTTGGACCAGGCAAGGAATACCAGGTAGTTGGGAATCTGGTCAAGAACCAGCTCGTTGAAGTGTTTGAGGAGCGCGGCAGTTGGTATCGTATTGCTCCTGGCGCTGAAGTTTGGGCACATGGCGGCGCGCAATATCTGCAAAGAGTTCAGTAATCATTCTGTACTTTTCCAACCCGCCAAATGGGGTTAGACAAACGTCTTTATGTCTTTTCGTGCTATTATCGCTACTTTTAATGTGTCTTTTCGTGATTCATCATTAAATATTAACTGAGTGCCAACTGCTCTTTTGATATTTCTCCTGTTTATGGCAACGTTGTTGCAGTCAAAGGCAAGCTTTTTGGGGGGTATCATTTCAGAATTTTCAGAATGGGGATAAAAAAAGTGCTGCTCACACAGCACTTTTTCTCTTAATTATTCTGTTTAGAGATTTTTCAGGATATTTCCCAAGGCCAAGAGCACGAAGGCAGCGGCCAAAAGAATGTCTCCGATGGGGAAGGGAAGCAAAGTAACCAGGAAGGGAATAACGCGGAAGAGGATACCAAGAACAAACAAAATAACAGAAATTAAGAAAGTGAGTTTGGTTGGGGCATTGAGTTTCATTTTTTCTCCTTATGAAATAAATGGCTTTTCTAAGCCTTAATGTGATAACTCTATTTTAACACAATCCGTTAAAAACTCAATAGACACATGTAAAACTTTCGAGAGAATTAGCCTGTTTCTTTTTGAACACCTTTCCCCCATCACTTCACCAAATACCATCATTTAAAAAGCCCAGGCAAGGTACCTGAGCTTTTGGGTCTAAACAACTTTTAAATTAATACGATGGGTTAGAGTGTGAAATCTCAATGTCCTTCACGCAAATATACTTCGGTATAACCAAAGCTTCCGGGTTGCGACGGCTGTAGCTACTGGAAACGTTATAAACGGTCTCTTTCGCGCTCATCCATTCCACACACTCGCCAAACATATCTGTAAATTTTTGGGTCAGGCGCACGTTGTAAGGCACCTGCACCGCACCATCCGCTTTTAGATATAATGCGCCAAAGCGCGAGGAGCCGGTAAAGACCCCTGCGCTGGGATTGACCATGTTCATGTAGTGGATGTAGGGAATGTAGAGAATGTCCTCATCACGCGGCATTTCAAGCAACTCTTTTAGACTCGCCACAGGCTTATCGCCGACGCTTACCACTAAGCTGTAGTGTGGCACACTGTGACCCGTTGCTTCTTCTCCGTATTCATCTGCCGCGTCTTGTCCCCAGGCAAAGCCCTTAAACACACCCTCCTCCACAAAATTGAAGGGCTGGCGAATAAATCCATTCGCGTCCGCAATCTGGCAAAATACTTCTGGTCGGTTGGGATCATCAAGCACGGTCAGTTTCGGAGAAAAAACCTGCTTACCAATAGCTTCTGGCGACAGGAAAGAATAGCCCAGCTTGAACATGCCCCCGCTCATGGCATAGCCGACCATCATATTCATCACCTCACCCACAGCGGCGGGACCAAAGATCACTTTATACTTTCCCACCGGCAATTGCACCGCTTCAGCTTCTTTGTAATACTTCACCAACAGGGCTAATTGCTCGTGCATACCTTGCGGATCAAGGTCGCGTTTACGCTGGGCGCTTTGTTCAGCGTTGACTTCCCACTTGAGGCTCAAAGAGCTCAAAACAACCAGAATTTGCGCGTCCGTGCTCGCGAAATATTGCACATGGTCGGTTTCAGTACTGATTTGAGCATTAATCGTTTTGCCATCCGCGAAATTACCGGATAGTTTGATGTCATCGCTTTCCAAATCCCCAGCAACGATGTTGAAATACGCCAGTCGCTCGGCATTACTCAACTTCGCCAAATTGGAGCAATAAGCGCGTTCATCAGTAACGTCCTGGTGATATACCGGAAAGGTGGGATCATAGTTCAAAGGCGCGGCATGTTTGACCATCTCACCCACGGTATCAATCGCGTTTTTAATACTTTCAAGGTCGTTGGGGTCGGCAATCATCTGGAATTCCGCGCGCTTTCTGCCATCATAAGCGACGAGATCAAGGCGCGTAAGGCGCTCGTTGGTATTGAGCGATATCGCCGAGTTGGCAAAGCGCATCAAATAGCTGTCCTCCTGATGGTAATCAATCGCCAAACGAATGCCTTTGGAAATCGCATAATCGCGTAAAGTTTTCAGTAGTTCTATCACTTTGCTTTTCATCTTAATCTCCTACGATAACATCATCAAATTTACAAATCGGCACGCCATGACCAAGCTCCATGATTTGACTGGGTTGACCTTTGCCACAGTTATCCACGTAATGCACATGCCAGGTGCTTTCGTCACCAACCGCGCTAAGCGAATTGTAGAACGGCACCGTCTCGCCCCGATAAGTCGGGTTCTTGACCACATGCGTGCGCTTGCCATCCTCAACCATCCATCCGATATGATTGGCAAAGTGGAATTGCTCACGGTTAGAACCAATCGACCAGCTCTTATCACCATCCAGTACAATGCCACGTTCGGTATTGGCGATGATATCTTCCAAATTACCATCTGTGCCGGGGTCAACATTGATATTGGTCATGCGCTCAATGGGAACGCGATAGAAAGCACTGGCGCGATTGGCGCCACTCGATCCTTCAAAGATGATTTTTCTTGCGGTGGCGTTCGCTTCTTCCACCATTTGGCGGCCAGTAATCGCGCCAACCAAAATGCCTTTGTCTATAAGCAAATTGTCCTGCGCGGGAACACCGTCATCATCATAGCCAAAGCTACCAGGCGTGTTTGGCTCGGTGGCATTGGCACGAACGGTTAGTTTTTCCGAACCGTAACGTAAGTTCCCAAAATCTTTAAGGCGCACAAAAGAGCCACCAGCGAAAGAGAGCTCATAACCCAAGATGCGGTCAAGTTCCAAGGGGTGTCCAATCGTCTCATGAACTTGCAGGAACATGATATCGGGCATGAGGATGACGCTCATTTTGCCCTTTGGACAATCAGGAGCAACAAGAACTTCGTTAAGCTCTTCGACAATACGTTCAGCATTCCCAAAGAAATCCGCCGCCTCGATCGACTCCCAGCCACGGGTCATACCCGTGCGCCCGGGCAGGTAAGCACGAGACTGCATGCCACCATCTTTATCCAGACCCATGACACGGATTTGTGGATAGACGTCAATGATATTTTTTTCAATTTCAGAACCTTCAGAGTCAATATAAATCTGCTGACGTTTACTGAACTTTAAAAATGCCACGCGTTGCATCACGCCCGGTTGATCCAAAGCCTGGTCAAGTCTTCTGAGAAAGTCCACCTTTTCACCCAGTGGCACTTCAAAGGGGTCAATTTTATTAGGACTGGTGAAGCTGTCCTGGATAGCATCTTTTTCTGCCAGTCGAATGGGAAATGTAACTCGCTCAGAAGCAACTTTAGCGTTATCAAGCGCTTTATCAAAGAGCGTATCGAGATCCGCAAGATCAGAAGCGGCAGAAAAACCCCATGCGCCTTTGTAGAGCACGCGAACGCCTGCGCCTGATTCCGAACTGGCACCAAGCGCTTTCAGGTTGCCATTGTGCATAACAAGAATATTATGATTTTCATTGGGATACCAGCGTACATCGGCATAGGTCACGCCTTTGGCTTTGAGCTGGCTGATCTGTTGTTTAAGTTTTCGTCTCATAAGCTAACTCCTTTTTGTGGTTTGTGTCAGTTAAATTAATTATAAGTTGGATTAAATTCGAGTGTTGATTTTTTACACATTTAGACCATTATCTTTTTCCCCAATTCTTTCCAACCCGATAGTAGCCATCAATAAAATACAACCAAAGTCCGATTTATCAGTATTTCAGAAAGGACTATAATCAGAGAGGAACAAATACCTGATGGAGAACGTCTTATTAATTACGGTTAAGAACCGTATTGGAGCATGCCAATGAGCGAAAGCGAAACAGTTGTAATAAACGAAACAGCGAATAAGGTTGAGGATGTTAATCAATGGGCATGGGTGCCAGGTGTGCTATTTAAGCCCCGTAGCACAACTCAGAAAATCCTCCGACAAGAAAAAGCAGTTTGGCACATTCCTTTACTTATCATTTCGGTTCTCAGCATATTGGTTATCATCGCTGCCGCGCCAATAAAACGCGAAAACGCGCGAATGGGCGCGAGTATGCCCGAAAACTCACAATGGTGGTCAGAAGAGCAAATTGCCAAATATCAGGAAGCCCAACAGAACATGACTTCAGGCACGTTCATGTATCTCTTTCCTACCATCACTAAACTGCTTGGCATATGGTTCAATTGGCTTGTTTTTAGCAGTGTCTTATACCTCGCGCTTACCCTGGCGGGCAGCCGCGCCCCACGAGTCAAATCAAGCAACATAGTCGCATGGGCAATGCTTCCCCTGGCTTTTCGCCATATTGTGGAACTCATCCTCATTTTTAGCCGCAGGCAACTCCCCAGTGGCACAGCGCTTGGCTCTCTTATTGGCGAAACAAAATCAATGGGATTGGCTTTGGTTAAAGGTATCTTAGGGCAAATTGACGCATACTGGCTTTGGTTCGTCATCATTTTGTTGATCGGCGGTGTGTATTTAGCGGGCATTAAACGCTCTAAAGCTCTTGGAGTGGTCACGTTGGTTATCTTAATTATGCTTGTGATACAAGGTATGCCAACGATGATTTCACAATATCTTAACAGCCTGTCTGGCAGCGGTTTTAACATGTATTTTTAGGGGCATGATGAGCGAAAACGCATTCATTCAGGTTAGCGATTTATACAAAATATACAAAATGGGCAATCAGGAAGTGCGCGCGCTGGATGGCGTCAGCCTGCAACTTGAAGAAGGCTCATTCAACGTCCTGATGGGACCCTCTGGTTCCGGAAAAAGCACGCTGCTTTATCTTGTTGGCGGACTTGATTGGCCAACATCCGGTCATATTGTGGTGGATGGAGAGCAGATTGACCAAATGGACGAAAACCAACTCGCCCAGTACCGGCGCGAAAAGCTTGGTTTTATCTTTCAAAGTTTTAATCTGATAACCAGCATGACCGCTGTGGCAAACGTGGCCTTTCCGCTTCGATTTAGTGGCATCAAAAAAGCCGAGCGCACCAAACGCGCGCTCGACTTACTTCAAAAAATGGGGCTTGGTGATCGTGTCCATCACAAACCCACCGAACTTTCCGGCGGTCAACAGCAACGCGTGGCTGTTTCGCGCGCGCTGGTTAACAACCCCAATGTGATTCTCGCTGACGAACCAACTGGTAACCTGGATACCACCAGCGGCACCATTATTATGGATTTACTCAAAGAACTTCGCAATGAAGGCAAAACCATCTTAGTAGCCACGCATGACCCTCGCATGCTTCAATACGCGACAAATGCTATATATCTGATTGATGGCAAAGAAGTCAGTGAAGAAAACTAT
>JAAZIH010000116.1 GCA_012800995.1 Chloroflexota bacterium | reverse complement strand
TTTTTGTCAGTGCCTGGGAAAGGTTTGCGAGCCTTGTCCTGAGATTTGGCATAAGACTTTTGACCGCGGTCAGGGTTCTTATCCCGGGGTGGACCTTGGTTAGGCTTATAAGGTTTGCGTTCGCGGAAGGGCTTTTCGCCATC
Organism: Chloroflexota bacterium; assembly: GCA_012800995.1. GTDB lineage: Bacteria > Chloroflexota > Anaerolineae > Anaerolineales > Anaerolineaceae > Mesolinea. The sequence goes on along the minus strand of JAAZIH010000116.1, from coordinate 3,204 downwards.
AGCACGTTGAGACTTGCGTTCGGGGTCATAAGGTTTGCGTTTGCGGATGGGCTTTTCGCCATCAGCATGTTGAGACTTGCGTTCGGGGTCATAAGATTTGCGTTCGCGGAAAGTTTTTTCGCCATCTGATCGCGGTGGCTTGCGGGCACGTTCATCAGATTTGCTGTCAGAGTCTTCGCGTGGTCTGCGGTAAGGTTTTTTGCGGTCTTTGGACTTTTTATCTACCCAGCCTTCGGGTTTGCGGTTCATGAAGAAGCGCCCATCATCATCGCGTACAACGCGCGTTTCCCGACGAGGCTCATCACCGCGTGCTCGTCTTGCTCGCTCGCGCTCAGTCTTCCGCTCGGTATCAGCTTGCTTACGGTCACCGCCAACGCGGACGCGCTTGCCTCGCCATCCGGTGATGAGGGCTTTTTGTTGCATTTTGCCAGTTTCAGATTTCTCAACAAAGATTTTTTCACCGGTAAAGGGATTTTGTTCTGTATAGTACATCAGGCTCGAGTATGTCGAAGGGGTTGGCGTAAAGATTTGGACTTGCTCAGGCAAGATACCAAGTTCGGCAGAAGCGAAGTTTTGCAAATCAATCATGTGCTCTTTGGTGCAACCGGGATGAGCGGCGATGATGTAATAGCTTAAGTACTGTTCCAGCCCTTGCTCTTTGCTCTCGAACTCAAAAGACTTTTTGAAATCCAACAAAGCTCGGGAGTGAGGTTTGCGCATATGGGCAAGCACTTCAGGCTCAGAATGCTCTGGGGCAAGCTTCAGTTGACCCGAGACGTGATTTCCTGCCAGTTCATGCAAATATTCAGAGCCATGCCGTTTATCGGCCATGACCATGTCGTAACGGATACCCGAACCAACAAAGACCTTGCGAACGCCAGGAAGTTGGCGTAATTCACGCAAGAGTTCAAGGTGGGGTTGATGGGTCAGCTTTAGGCTCGGACAAACTTCAGGATAGATACAACTTCGGTTGGCGCAAGCGCCTTTTTGACTTTTTATCTTGCAGTCGAAACCGTACATGTTGGCGGTTGGGCCGGAAAGGTCATGAATAATGCCACGAAAGCTTTTTTTCCTGATGAGTTGACGGGCTTCGTTTAAAATCGATTCTTTTGAGCGCCAGCTAATATGACGTCCTTCGTGTGAGGCGATCGCGCAAAAGTTGCATTCGCCATAACAGCCCCGATGGGTGACGATGGAGTTGCGGATGGTATCCATGGCACGCACTTCGCCCATCGCTTTGTAATATGGGTGCACAGCGTTTTCAAACTCCGCGCTGTAGACGTAATCCATTTCCTCAGTCGTTAGGGGCATGGCGGGCGGGTTTTGAATGACATAGCGGTTACCAGATTTTTGAGCAAGACCTTTGGCAGTGATGGGGTCGTTGTTCTCGTAGAAAATCTTAAACAACTCCACGAATTTTTGCTTGTTCAGTTCGCATGCCTCAAAACTGGGCATTTCGATATAGTCTTTTGGGACGCTTGGGCTGAGATAACATAAACCACGGATGCCGCGAGGATCGCCGTGCATCTTCAAAGTTTCAGCAAGCTCTAAGATGCTGTTGTCTGCCATGCCATACAGCAGAAAGTCTGCTTTGGCATCAAGCAGGATTGGGCGGCGCAAAGCATTTGACCAGAAGTCATAATGGGTCGTACGTCGCAAAGAAGCTTCGATGCCTCCCAGAACGATGGGAGCGGGGTTTTTGAACCAGCGGCGTATGAGGTTGGTATAAACGATGGTAGCACGGTTCGGACGCTTATTGTTGACACCACCAGGTGTGTTATCGTCCATGCGGCGTGGTTTGCCAAGCGCGGTGGTGTTGGCGACCATCGAGTCGACCATGCCGGCCGTAATTCCCCAAAAAAGACGTGGCACACCCAGGCGGGCGATGTCGTTAGGATTGCTTACGTTAGGTTGGGCGATGATACCGGTTTTGTAACCAGCACGGATGAGCTGATGACCAATGAGCGCTACGCCACTATAGGGGCTGTCGATGTAGGTATCACCACTGACCAGGATGACGTCAAGCTTATCCCATCCCAGTTTTGCCATTTCTTGGGGGGTGGTTGGTATAAACATGGCTTAATCATACCTTAATCATCTTCGCTGAGAAAGGCAACATGATGACAAGTTTAAAAAAACCTGCTCAAATTAATGAGCAGGTTAGGCTTTAGAGCCAAAAAAGTAAAATTTTATTGGACGCTTAGTCTTAAGCTTTTAAAGAGTTTATCCAGTAAGTCCAGGTTTGGGTCAAAATTAGCTGGACTTGTGTCATTTAATGTGTTGGCAGTATTTAATAAATGCTGCTTGTAATTGGCATAGAAGGGATCTCCATCCGGAGGCAGGGGTGTTGTCCAGGGAAGTGGCGAGTTATAAATGGGTATAATCGCGACCACGAAGTAATTCTGATCATCAGTAAGACCCATAAAAGCATAGAATAAGTCTTGGGTAACGATGGGCGCGTAGATTTGGTGATATGCCGTCAGGAAGCGAATACCAGACCCGTTTTGAAAATGAATCACTTTTTCGTTACTGTGATACATTTGCATGGCATTAAAAAGCGGAGGGAAGGGTAATGCCTCGTCAACATCATAGTCTGAAAAGTCTCCTGTGTCTCTCAGCAAATTTAACGCTTTAAGGGTTGTGAGATCTTCATAATATTTCCAATAACTGTGTCCAGGGAAAACATAGATTCTGGGCCCATCGTGAGTGTGTTGATGGTCAGATGAGGGATTGAGGTGGAATAAGATATGACCTGCGCCAATATTGCCATGTCCCAGGGTGTTAGGATCAGGCCATTCCTCAACTTCTTCAATGGTCACGGTATAGTCAAGGTCACCTGGGAGTGTGAAACTCAATCCCATCAGGCGCACTTCTTTGTCGGGCTTGGATGGTGCTTGAGGGATGGGCGCCTGGCTTGGAAGTGGGGTGACTGTGGGCGGGGTGATGGATTCAATCGTCGGGCTGGGCACAGCTGTATCAACGGCGGATTCTGTTGGTGGAGCCGTGTTGGTCGGAACTTCCGCAGGCGCCTCCGTCTGAGCCGCAAGGGTTTGAGCGCTGATATTGGCAACCAGGCTGGCAACATGGTCATCCACGCTAAGCTCCTCAGTTTTAGCGCTTTGCTGCTCAATTTTGTCAGCACCTTCTCGTAAAGCTTTGGCTAAAAAACTGCAGGATGTCAGCAAGATGACAAGACAAAAACTA
>JAAZIH010000115.1 GCA_012800995.1 Chloroflexota bacterium | reverse complement strand
AATTTCGAGTAAAAATAGTCAATCAATCGTCTTGGAACGAGAATCCATAAGCTCGCGTGAGCAAATGAATGAAATGATGTTCCTGGGCTTAAGGATGACACGAGAGGGCGTTTCTGAATTTTCTTTCAGGCAACGCTTCGGGCTTGAAATGGCAAAAGTTTATGAAAAAGAGATAAACCGTCTTATCAATCTTGGGCTTGTTCAATGGATTGGTGAAGATCAGAACAGGCGGTTAATTTTAACCAGGCGCGGTTGCATGTTGGGGAACCAGGTTTTTATGGAATTTGTGTAGTAGAAAATTTGGGTCTTCTTAGCCAACTTGTTTAACAAAAAGAAAGCTTTTGAGTATTTACTCTCTTTCAACGTAGACCAGAGTACCAAAGCCGTTGGTTGTCCAAACATCCGGGTCAGCGACAGGTGTGCACCAACGATAAATCCATTTTGCCTCATCTGGTCGCATATTAATACACCCGGCACTCATAGGAGTGCCAAAATTCATATGCCAAAAAGCGCCATGAATGGCCAAACCGATTTTAGTTTCAAAGAATGATGTCCAGGGCACACCCATAAAAATGCGTTCTTTTACATTAGAAGTGAGAACCGCATTACCCATATGTTTTGAGGGCATTTTAATGCGTACAGCATATTTTCCTTCACCGGTTGGTGAGCCGGTTGAAATTTTGGTTTCAAACACAATTTCATCGCCTTCGTATGCGCGTAAGCGTTGGTGCATGTTCGAAATGATGATGCGTTTCTCACTGGAAGGAACATCAGGGTGGATTGGAGCGAATTCTTCATCAGGGATTAAGCGCAAATGTTCAGGGCGAACAGCGGTTTCTGTCTTTCCTAATTCGTCATGCACCTTATACCATGGCGAACCGTCTGGTCCTTCAAAAACGTCAACCACCCAATGTGTGGATTTGTAATAAAAAAGCCACAATGGCTCCCAGCCTTTATCTCGTGAGTAGAACATAGATCGCGTATAGGGCACAGTCACTTCTGCTAACTGGCCGGTGGTGTATTTGGGCTGCCTGAGTTCATTGTAGGCGTATTTGACTTCGTAAAGATCGCCGCTAAAAACGTATCCGCCCCAGCATTTGTACCAAATAGGGTTAAATGATGGTCCGGCTGGACTGATGATTTCGTCATATACGGTGATAATCTCATTATATTGGCGAGTGTACATAATGGCGCTTTTTTCATCAGGTTCACGATAGATACTCGTGCCATGTTTGTTACCCACCAACATAAATCGTGGATTGTTATAGTTTGCTGAACTATTTTTTACCGGAGATAAAGCTGACCATCCCAGTCCGAAAAGGCCAGCTTTTAGAAAATCTCTCCGGTTAATTTTCAGCTTATTCATTAATCCAGGTCGCTCGGGTTGATATCAGCAACGGAATCGTAAATGTATGTCGGTCCGTAAGAATATTTATCGATATCTTCACGCGAGGTAACACCTGAAAGTACCAGGATGGTATCCAAACCAGACGAAATACCAGACAGAATGTCGGTATCCATGCGGTCGCCAATCATAATCGATGCTTCGGAATGGGCATTGATGTGATTAAGCGCGGAACGCATCATCAGTGGGTTTGGTTTACCGATAAAAAGTGGAGCTTTCCCAGTGGCTTTTTCGATTAATGCCGCCATTGATCCAGTGGCAGGCACAATACCGTTCTCGGTGGGTCCGGTGGCATCGGGGTTTGTGGCGATAAAGCGTGCGCCACCTATGATGAGCCGGATGGCTTTGGTTATTTCTTCAAAGCTATAGGTGTTGATCTCGCCCAGAACGACATAATCGGGTTCGACGGATGTTTGCACGTAGCCGATGGCGTGAATAGCTTCGGTGAGTCCAGTTTCGCCGATGACGAAAGCTTTACCGTTGGGTCTTTGACGGTGCAAAAACGCGGCTGTTGCCATGGCGCTGGTGTAAATGCGGTCTTCGGTGATTTCTAAACCGGAAAGCTGAAAACGATGCGCTAAATCGCGTGTAGTGTAAAGCGGGTTGTTGGTGAGAATGAGAAATTTCCTCTTTTCCGCGATTAGCTTTTGGATAAATTCAGCAGCACCGGGTATAGGCACGGAGCCATGCACCAGGACGCCATCCATATCAATTAAGTAACTTTTCTTTTCTTTTTTCATAATACCTCAATCATAAATCATTCTTTATGTTTTATAACAAAGCAATGTAAATACTTTGTAAAAGAAAGAGCACTGTTGATTCTACCAACAGTGCTCTCTTTTTACGAACCTAAACAGCGATTACTTCTTGGTGAGAATGATACGCGCGTCAACAACGGCAACGCCCTTGCCTTCTTCGTAAACAAGGCAGGGGTTGGCGTCGGATTCGGCGATTTCGTCTTTCAAGTCGTAAATCATGTAGGAATAGTGAGCCAAAATGCTGGCGAGTTTTGCCATGTCGCGTGGGGATTCACCACGGGCACCGTGCAAAATTTGGGCACTCTTGATTTCGTTCTGCATGCGTAAGGCTTCATCTTCGTCGATGGGTGCAACACGGAAGGTAACGTCTTTGAGCACTTCCACAAAGATACCGCCTAAACCGAACATAACGGTTGGTCCAAAGGTGGCGTCGTTGACTGAACCAACAATGACCTCGGTTGACCAGGGAGCCATTTCTTGCACAGCCATGCCGTCAATTTCAGCGTCGGCTTTATATTTGAGTGAGTTTTCCATGATGACTTTCCAGGCTTCGCGAACGTCATCATCGTTTTTGATGTTCACTTTAACCGCGCCGGCATCAGATTTGTGCAGGATGTCGGGGGAAACGATCTTCATAACGATTGGGAAACCAATTTCGTTGGCGAGTTTAATGGCTTCTTCTTCGGTTTTGGCGAGTTCCGTGGGGGTAACAGGCAAACCATAAGCGGCAAAAACGTGCTTGGCTTCAACCTCGGTGAGAGCATCACGCCCCTTGGCGCGGGCACCAGCGATGATTTCGCGGGCTTTTTCAGGATTGATATCGGTAGGTTTGTAGGGCGCGCTGTGAGTGGTTTCACTCATCAGTTGGTCCTGGCGCAGTGTTGCAAGCGCTTTTACAGCGATATCAGGCGCGTTATAGGTTGGGATGCCTTTTTCGATGAGCCATGCGGTTGCAGTATCGCAGCGTTCGCCACCAACAAAGGAGACGGTAACGGGTTTTCCGGTTGTGCCGGAATCTTGCAGGGCTTTGTAAATAGCTTCTGCGATTTCCAGGGGATTGGTGACGGCAGTTTCGCAGTAAAGGATTGCCATACCATCGACCCAGGGATGGGCGTAGGAGTATTTAACGCCTTCGTAGTAGCCTTTCAAGCCAGCGCCACCGGTAATGTCAACAGGGTTTTTGGCAGAGCCGAAATCGGGCATATGTTTCTTTAGTTCAGCTTGAACTTCGGGTGGGGCAAACTTGAGGGGTAAGCCGTATTTTTCAGCTGCATCTGTTGCCAAAACGCCAACACCGCCACCGTTGGTGAGGATGAGCAGATTGTCGCCTTGCATGCGGGGTTGCAACGACAGGGCTAAGGTGCGGTCAAAGAGATCGTTCAGGTCATCTGCCTGGGTAACGCCAACTTGTTTGAAAGCCGCTTCATAAACCTTAGATGAGCCAGCCAGCGAGCCAGTATGTGAGGCAGCTGCAGCAGCGCCATGTTCAGATGTACCTGCTTTGAGCGCGATAATGGGTTTATCGCAATTGCGGGCAGCTTCCATAAAGCGAGCACCGTCTTTGATGCCTTCAATGTAGAGGGTGATACAAGAGGTCACATCGTCTTCAGCAAGGTAAGTGACCAGGTCAGCAAAGTCAAGGTCAGATTGGTTGCCGATTGAAAGCATTTTGTCAAAACCGACACGGCGGGTGTATGTGGCGGCGATCATGGCGATAAGCAAGGCACCGCTTTGTGAAATTAAACCCGCTGTACCGTTTAGTGGCAGTTGAGATGCGAATGACGCGTTCATTTTGCCACTGTTTGAAAGCACACCGATGATGTTTGGCCCGATGATGCGCATGCCAAATTCGCGCGCGGTTTTTACAACCTGTTCTTCGAGCTCATGTTCGCCGACTTCAGAGAAGCCGGAAGTGATGATGCTAATGCCCTTGACACCTTTTTCGCCACATTCCTGGGTTACGCCATGAACAAACTTAGCGGGCACAGTGATGATAGCGGCATCGATGACATAGGGAACGTCCTTAACAGAAGCGTAGCATTTATGACCGAGAATCTCTTCGGATTTAGGGTTGATGGGATAGATAGCCCCTTCATAGCCACCTGCGATCAAGTTCGCAACGACTTTGTAGCCGATTTTTTCAGGGTCGGCTGAAGCGCCTACGATAGCGATGCTTTTAGGTTCAAGAACTGCATTGATAATTGGATCCACATTTTCCTCCGGTTAGTTTTGTTTTTTACCAATTGGTTAGTATACCACTGAAATATATAAAATCGAAAATTTCGTT
>JAAZIH010000114.1 GCA_012800995.1 Chloroflexota bacterium | reverse complement strand
TGAAGTTGTGGAAGAAGTCGTTGAAACAGTCGAAGAAGGTAAAGACGAAGAAACACCTGAAGCTTAAGTCTATCTTTTAACACTCAAGCGCCGGGGTCAAATCCGGCGCTTTTTATTAAGGAGCAATTGCCAATGAATATCATTCTGGATGCCCACCAAGACCTCGCCTATAATATGCTCGCTCTCGGTCGCGACTATCGACGTTCAGCTCTTGAAACGCGCCAATTGGAAATTGGCAAGCCCTTCATGGCATGGACTGATGATGCCCTAATCGGCTGGCCAGAATACATGCAAGCCCGGGTTGCCATCGTTTTCTCAACCCTGTTCGCGGCACCCGCGCGCAGTGTGCCCCCAGAGAAACGCGATTCACAAATCTACGACACTCCTGAACAAGCCCATCAGCTTTACAAGCAGCAACTACTCGCCTATCACCAGCTCAGTGAGCAAAGCCCTGACCAATACAGTCTTATCCGCACACAAAAAGAACTCAAAAGTCATCTTGAAAAATGGCAAAATGCACCCAAAGACGAAACGCCTCAGCTTCCTGTTGGTTTAATACCACTAATGGAAGGTGCTGAAGGCATTATCAGCCTTGATGAGCTACCCATGTGGTGGGACCTTGGCGTGCGCATCATTGGGCTTGCCTGGCGCAGCAATCGCTATACAGGTGGGACTGGCGAACCAGGTCCGCTTAGCCCTGCCGGCAAAGAGTTATTAAATGCGATGGCTGAACATAGCTTTGTGCTCGATATTTCCCACATGGACGAAGAAGCCGCGCTCCAGGCTGTTGAGCGCTATCCCGGCACGATTATCGCCAGTCATGCCAACCTCGCGCGCCTGGTAGAGGGGTATCAGGGAAACCGTCTTTTAACAAACGCTTTATTGGATGCCCTGCTTGAGCGCGATGCCATCATCGGCGTGGTACCCTGCAACAACTTTTTACGTCGTGGTTGGAAAGAAACCGGAGGCAAAGCATCAGTCAGCTTAAGGTTAGCTGCTGAGCAAATCGATGCAATATGTCAGCAGGCTGGCGACAGCAAACATGCTGGTTTGGGTACAGACTTCGATGGTGGCATTGGTTTGCAATCTGTGCCTGCTGAAATTGATACTATCGCTGATCTTCCAAAACTCAATGGCTTTCTCGCTGAAATGGGCTACAGCCAATCAGCAATTGAGGACATCAACTACCGCAACTTTTTAAATATGATACAATCGATTCTGCCAGCTTAGGAAAACACAATGACTAACGAAGTTCGCGACGTCCTATTCGATCCAGACAACAAGCCAAGTCCAACGCGTGGCGGCTTTCCTATATATAAGGTTCGCCTTGGACTTACTTTCGTGTTTTTGGGTTTTATCATTTTCCTGATTGGACTGCGCCCTGATCTTTTTGGTCTCGACCGCGGTCGCTCGATTGGTCTCATTCAAATTATCACCATATTGCTTGGGCTTGGAATCATGACCTGGTCAGGTGTTATCATTTTGAGACGCCTTTGGAATGGCAACAAAAAAACAATCGTCGGTGATTTTGGATCACGGGTTGTTGCAACCGGTTTCGTCATTTGCTCTTTTGCCGCACTGGCAGACGCTTTTGGACTGGGCACCAACCCGGTTTCAAATGTGCTCCTTGGCACCCTGCAAAGTTATGGGCTCATGGCTGGCATAGCCATCGTTTGTGTCGGTTTTTTAATGCTCATCAAGCCGAAACACAAAAAGGAAGATAAAGATTAAGACACCATTTTTCGCACTTAAAGCCCTGCAGCTAAGGGCTTTTTTGTTTCTAACTGTTATAATTGCGAAATTCTAATCAGAGGACTTAAACGTATGCAAATCGACATGGCCCAAACCCAACTCCCAAACGGGCTGCGGATTTACCTCAAAGAAATCCACACTGCGCCCATCGTCAGCCTATGGCTCTGGTACGACATCGGCGCGCGCAACGAAGTTCCTGGCAAAACCGGTCTCAGCCATTGGGTTGAGCATATGCAGTTTAAAGGCACAAAGTCTATGACTGGTCAGGATATGGACCATGCCATCGCCCGTGTTGGCGGCTATTGGAACGCCTTTACCAGCCAGGATTGGACGACTTACCTTGAAACCCTTCCGGCTGATCACCTCGATCTCGCGCTTAAAATTGAAGCCGACCGCATGCAAAACAGCTTGTTCGACCCCGAAGACGTGGAGATGGAACGCACCGTCATCTTATCCGAACGCGAAGGTGCCGAAAATGACCCGCTTTTCCTGCTGGGCGAAGCCACTGATGCCCTTGCCTTCCAATCCCATCCCTACCGCAACGAAGTGCTCGGTTTTCAAGCTGATATTGAAACCATCACCCGCGATGACCTTTATAGCCATTATAAAAACTATTACCAACCCCAAAACGCACGCCTTTGCTTAGCAGGTGATTTTGATACGCCAACAGTTCTGAGGAAAATTGAAAGCTTATTTGGCGACATCCCCTCTCATCCAGTGAAGAAAAACATACCCATGCCGGAAGGACCCATCACCCAAGCCCATCACATTGAGCTTGTGGGACCCGGTGACGCGCATTTTGCCGAAATGGTTTACCGTTCACCCGCGGCTGATACGGATGACTTTTTCGCCTACACCATCCTCGATAGTCTCCTGGCTGGACCAAGCTCACTCAACATGTTTGGCAGCGGTGCCATCAGCAACCGCACCAGTCGCTTATACAAATCCCTCGTAGAAAACGAAATTGTGGCGGGCGTCTTTGCCGGTATTAACGCCACCATAGACCCTGGCAGCTATTCTTTCACACTCATTTGTCGTCCCGACCGTTCGTCAGAAGAGGTCCTAATACGTTTCGATGAACAAATCGATGACATCCGTAATGGCAACATCCAAAAAGCTGAACTGGACCGCGCGGTCAAACAAGCCAAAGCGCTTTTCGTGTACGGCGCGGATAACATTACCAATCAAGGCTTTTGGCTGGGTTATGCCCCAAGTTTTGCTGACTACAACTGGTTTTTGGAATACATTGAGCGTCTGCAGGCTGTTACGCCTGAGCAGGTCATCGCCATAGCCCAAAAGTACTTTTCTCCCAATGAACGTGTGGTGGGCTTTTATAATCCCATCAAGAAAGGCTAAACCATGACGCAAACGCCTCAAAACCTACCCCACGCCGGGAATATCCTCCGCACAAGCTTTGATAATGGCTCCACCCTGCTCGCCTGGCACAACAGCACCAGCCCCGCGGTGGTCATTCAAGGGCTACTCCGACCGGGCACCGTTGCCGATACGCCCGGACAATACGGCCTCGCCAATCTCACCGCCGCCATGTTGATGACAGGCACACAAAAGCATGATTTCCAAGCCCTGCATGAAAAGATTGAAAGCCTGGGCGCGTCTATTCACGTGCAATCTGGCAAACTGATGAGCAGTTTCGCATTGCAATGCTTAG
>JAAZIH010000113.1 GCA_012800995.1 Chloroflexota bacterium | reverse complement strand
GATCAAGATTATTTCAACCTTGCTCGAGAAGAACGCCGGAACCGTGCGTTATGGCGATTTAACAGTGGGTGTGGATGATGACGCTATCCGCAAAAAGATTGGCGTTGTCTTTCAGCATCACGTTTTGGATGATGATTTTACTGTCCGCGAGAATTTGATTTGTCGCGGTGGTTTTTATGACATGAGTGCTTCCGCGCTCAAAAAACGCGCAGATGAGGTAATCGAGCTTCTGGATATGAAAAATTTTGCCAACCAACGTTATGGCAAACTTTCGGGTGGCCAGAGACGGCGCGCGGATATTGGCAGAGCTTTGATGCAGAGCCCTGAAATCCTTTTTTTGGATGAGCCAACGACAGGCCTTGACCCACAAACCCGCCTGGTTGTTTGGGATATTATCAATGGCATTCAGCAGGATTTAGGAACCACGATTTTTCTGACCACACACTATATGGAAGAAACTGATGATGCCAGCAATGTGGTTATCATTGACCATGGCAAGATTGTGGCGACTGGTACCCCAGCCGCGCTTAAGAAGCAATATGCCCCAAACCTGCTCAATCTATATCCCCGGGATATAGAGAAAGTTTCTGCTTTCCTGAGCGATCGGGGTTATCAACCCAAGTTGAAAGAAGATACCTTGCAGGTTATTATCAAAGAGGCTTTTGATGCACTTGAATTAATTGAGGTATTACGCGCGGATATTAATAATTTTGAAGTGGTGAATGGACGCATGGACGACGTTTTTATCGCCATCACCGGAAAGGCATTGAGAGAATGAAAGCAACAACACGGATTGCAAAAAGAGTTTTTAGGCTCTTCTTTAGGGATAAATCAGCCATATTTTTTACGCTGCTGGCTTCCATTATATTATTGACGATTCACCTGCTCTTCCTCAACCGTGTTTCCTTCTCGGATGATCAGTTGAAGATGATGCCTGACCTTGTCCATTTTCAAAATGCCTGGCTGATGGCTGGATTGGCTGTCATTACCGCCTTTTCAGCGAGTTTTACAGGGCTGGCGCAAATGCCGGTTGACCGCAAGTCCAAGGCTTTTGATGATTTTCAGATTGCGCCGGTGCGCCGCAGTCAGATTGTGGCAGGCTATATTCTGGGCGGCACGTTTACGGCTTTCGTCATGTCTTTGGCTACGATTGCCTTTACCTACATCTTTCTGTTGATTCGCAAGACCTCATTGCCCAGTGTGCAAAACACCCTGCTGATTGTCGGGGCAATCATGCTGACAACTTTTATTTCGAGTGGCTTGGCTTTTTTGTTCGCCAGTGGACGCAATTCAGTGCGAAGTTATGGCTCGGTGAGCAGTTTGATGTTGACCCTAATTGGCTTTTTCGCAGGGGCCTACATTCCCTTTGGTGTTCTGGGTAAATCTGTAAGGACTTTTATGTCCTGGCTGCCTTTCAGCCATATGGCAAGCCTCACGCGCAAGTTCTACCTGGCAGACGTGATTAATCGCATGACCATTCCGGCTCAGTTTGATATGACTAAATACAGAATCATCTTTGGTGTGGATTTGGAGATGCTGGACAAGACGGTGAGCCCATGGCTGAGCGCGGGTTTCATTCTTCTTTGGGCGTTACTCTTCTTTGGCATCGGCTTGTTTAGAATTCGGAAAGAACAGGATTAAGATTGACTTTTGTGGCAGCCTTTGAAGCACTTGAATCCGCGATGATGGATCTGGCGTTACCTGAAGAAGTGACCTATCAGATACTGACTTATCTGCGGACACGACCGAATTCTCTCGGTGTGGCTTCAAAGGCTTATGCCGCAAAGGATGGCAATTTTGACATCTTGAGGCGTAAGCCTTTTACACGCTTGGTAATGGTTTGTGCTTTGTTACCGGGTTTGAAGCAAGGCTTTGTGGATGCTGGCATGCCAGGGCAGGTCTGGCTGGACAGCATCGACGACATCCGCTTGCGCGCGCGACTTTATTTCGAGAAAACTGGAAAAGTGGGTCTGTCAAAAAATGACGCGCGTTGGTTTCACCGTTTGATAAGTTTTAGGCTTTTTAAGATTGGCTCTTTGCAGTTTCAACCCTTTGAGATGCTTTATTTGAACAAAGAGGGTATCGGTGAGGATTTCATGCGCTTTAGCGAGGAACAAAAATTGCGCCTGCCACCCGGAACACCCGTCTTGAACACACATATTCAGCATGGTGCGGATTTGCATCCCGAAGCTTTGCAGGCGACCTTCGCACAAGCGCGGGATTTCTTCAGGCGTTATTTTCCATCGCAGGATTTCAAGGCTTTTATTACTTACACCTGGCTCTTGTATCCAGGCTTAAATGGAGTTTTACCAACTGATAGCAAGATACTGCAATTTGCAGGAATGTGGGATGTGGTTTCTGTTGTCGATGACCAAACCCAGGCTCTGGAACGCATATTCGGCGGGCGACGCAGATGCAAGGCGGATTACCCTCAGGAAAGCAGTTTGCAACGCGCGGTCCTTCAGCATATGGATGCTCTGGGCTATGCGTTGGGCGTGATACAGTTTTAAGTTCCGTTAATAATCTCATGCCGGCGTCTCACCACGCATTTTAAAAAAGATGATTTTCCCACTAAAACACACAATATTGACCCCAAAACGTCAAATCTGATAGTTCTTGATAGTTTTCTTGCTCTAAACTGTAAGCGTTGCAGTTATTGCAAAGGAGAATTTATGGAAGTTCCACGCTTTTGGCGATTGAAAAAACAACGTTACGCTTTGCAGGGCGAAGTCTGCCCGCATTGTGATATCAAGATATTCCCACCCCGCGATGTCTGCCCGGCTTGTGGTGGTGAGGCAAAAACGGCTTTTAATTTCAGCGGTTTGGGTGAAGTCTACTCTTTCACCGATGTCAAAAACGCTCCCGCTGGATTTGAAGAACAAGCCCCTTACACGGTGGCATTAGTGCAACTCAAAGAAGGACCCATGGTCAGCGCGCAACTGACGGATATAGGCGATGAGCCGGTACATATCGGTATGCCGGTTGAAATGGTTACCCGCAAAATCCGTAATGTTGGCGACGATCGTGGCATTATAGCCTATGGCTACAAGTTTAGACCTGTAGTGGTCAAATAAAGTGATGCACATCAAATGCGTACTGCGTACTCAGCCGACTCCATACGGGTCGGTTTTTTTGTTGGCTTTTGTAAAATGTCCTTTTCAAAACCTTAAGTGGCAACTAACACAAAAGCTCTATTATTAATAATGAGACAATTCTTTTTCGGAGGATAATTATGGAAAAAACTATGCGATTGATTATCGTTATGATGTTCGCCCTGGTGGTACTTGGCGCGTGCTTTTTCATTCCAAGTCGGAGGATTAAAGACGGGCAGGCGGGTACGCTTTTTAGCGAAACCAAAGCACTTGACCGATACACCAAAATTGATTTTGAGGGTGGCGGTAATATCGTTCTAATTCAAGGTGATAGTCATAGTCTGAAAATTGAAGCCAGTCAGTCTGTACTGGAGAAAATAGTCGTCAAACAGGATGGCGAAACACTACAAGTTGGCTTTACAGGCAAGCTGTGGCAATTGTCGACGATTGATGAGCTCACTTTCATTTTCACTTTTGAGAGCCTGTCGGAATTTGATTTGGAAGGCGGAGCAACAATTCAGGCTGAAGGGCTAACTTCAGATGCTCTTGAGCTTGATTTTGAGGGCGGTTTTAGCGCGGATTTGGGATTGCTTGACCTGCAAACCCTGAATGTGTCCATTGAGGGCGGCGGCAAGTTTAGCGCGAAGGGACAAGTGAATACGCAAAACATAAAAATTGCTGGCGCGGGAACATATCAGATGGCGGAAGTTGAATCGCAAGACGTGACCATCAAGATTGAAGGTGCCGGCAATGCTGAGGTTTGGGCGAAAAACACACTCAACATGAACCTTGAAGGTGCTTACTCGCTCGATTACTGGGGCGACCCACAGATAACGCAAAAAATCACTGGCGTTGGCACGATAAAAGCCCACGGCAAAAAGTAAGCTGAAATCATTAATAAGCGAAGGTCTGGTAACTCTTATGGCTGCCAGACCTTTTAATTTTGGGTCTACCTGTTCGTTTATGGTCTCCTGACCACGAATATAAAAAACACGCTTTATTTCCAGGCTTTTTTGATTTGATTGTAGCTGTCTTCAAGGCTTTCAGGTAGGACGCGCGCTTGGCCTAAGACGGTGATAAAGTTTGTGTCGCGGTGCCAGCGGGGAACAATGTGCATATGCAAATGCTCAGCGATTCCCGCGCCACCCGCAGCACCGATGTTCAAACCGACGTTGAAACCCTGCGGTTGATAAACTATTTCTAAAGCAACCATAACACGCCGTGCGAGCAACATCATTTCGGTGAGCGCGTTAGTGCTCAGCTCTTCCATGTGGCAGGTATGCAGCATCGGCACCACCATCATATGCCCGCTGGTGTAGGGGTACTTGTTGAGGATGACAAAAATCTCTTCGCCCCGGTGAACGATGAGGTTGTTGTAATCGTCTGGCATGGCCAGCGCGTCACAAAAAGCGCAGTTGGGGAGACTTTTATCGCGGTTGAAGTAATCGCGGCGATTGCTATAGAGGTAATCCATAGCTTTATTTTATCGCATTTCCTGTCGTTTATATTCGGATTTGCTTTTTTATCTGAGCAAAAAACTCGTGCACAAAAATGCCTGGGCTGATATGGCAATTAAGGACAACTTAGGGCTTTCGTCTTAATGCCCGCAATTCTGCTTTGGTGGTTGGGCAGATGCGGCGGGATTCGATGGCTTTTTGGATGGCTTTATTGTGTGTCCAGGTCTCAAGTTGATGG
>JAAZIH010000112.1 GCA_012800995.1 Chloroflexota bacterium | reverse complement strand
GGTAATAGGTTTTGATAAGTTCCTGCCCAATCTCTTTTCCAGCCAGGCTTGCCGTTGTTTCGTTGATGGTACGCATTGCGTTATTCTCAAAATAGCGCGCACCAAGTGGCCTGAGGGTCAGGTAATTGTGAATCCATTCATGAGCGATCGTTTCAACTGTCCAGTTGATATTATTACTCCGCATGACCATCGTCGGATACGCGCCAACACCGCCCACCTCTTCAATCAATGCGGCGTGATTATATTCAGCAAAGATAAATTCTTCAAAATGGTTTTTCTCAACCGCATCCATACCTGATTTGAGACTTAAGGACAGGGACGTTTTTATTTCGTCCCTTGGTGAAACAATCAAGTTCAAGGGCAAATCGGAAACCTGGTACAAAACCGGCGGAATGATTTGTCCTAAGCTGCCAAAGTCCATGCTTAAAAGGACACGTTCAGTTTGGTTTTGCAGAACTGCTTCAGTAAGGTTTGCTAAATGCTTCAATCGCTGATCTGCCTGTGCAAGGTTTAACTTAGCATTCTGTACAGCTTTGGGATTCATCTTTTGATCTTCTTGGTTCAGCACATCTTCAAGCGCGTCTTCCAAACCTTCTACAACGCCAACCTGCTTAAAATAAGCCTTCACCAAGGTTGTTTGTTCTTCATCCGTCATGAACTTTTCAGCTTTTAGCGATGAAGAAACCATCTTGTTGAAAAACGCGTTTAAAGTCCAGCCGACATAATCAAACAGTTTTGACTCCGCGGATGCGCGGATACCCTCCAAGGGTTCCAAAACTAACCTTTGTGATGCGGTTAGACCAAGAAAAAGAACCAGGAATAAGCTTATCCATAAGATAACATGCCTAAAAAGAGCACGCGAAAGAAACTTTTGACGCATAAACCCATTCTACCTTTTTTGTATACTTCCTGCACTCTGATGCAATGCGTTTGCGGTCATACGAATAAACCTTATAATTGAGACTGAGCTTATTGGAAACAAGGAAAATTATGAAACAATCAACCACTAATGTGTTTATAATCATCGGTATAGTCGTATTAGTATTAGTTCTTTTATGCTGCCTTTCAATAGCTGGATTTTTTATCCTGGCAAGCCGCGGTTCTATTGGCATGCCAATGATGAAAACCACCAAGACTTCGGAACTTTTAACAAATAGTACCCCCGTACCCACACTCGTCGCTAACATCCCAACACCACAAATCAGTGTCGAAAACGACGAAGCCGCCAACAGAACAAAACTAACACTCAATGAAATGATTATCCCCGAATCTGACCCAATCGACCTTGCCGAGCGCCTATCTGGCAAACAAAACGTTCCAAAAACACTCATAGACACCCACGCTCCATATCATATTGGAGACGGCAAAGCTTTCTGGGTTATGAATACAGACACAACCAAGGTTTCCTCTATTGAGACGACTTTGCGTTATAAGGGCAACCATATCTATATTTGGATTGATAATCGCGTGAACTATAATAAAAATGCGCTTACAACTCTTGGAGATATCATCGACCAGGAAATTGTACCAACCAACCGTGAATTCTTTGGCACCGAATGGAACCCTGGCGTGGATGGAGACGAGCGCTTTCACATCCTCTATGCCAAAGGCATTGGACGCTGGGTCGCTGGCTACTTTTCCTCCGCGGATGAGGTTCATCCAGACGCCCACCCTTATTCCAATGCCCACGAGATGTTCTTGCTCAGCGCGGATAACGTACAACTTAACGACAGTTACATCCTAGGCACAATCGCGCACGAATATCAACACATGATTCACTGGTATCTTGACAAAAATGAAGAGTCCTGGGTAAATGAAGGTTTCTCGATGTTGGCTGAGCAAGTAAATGGTTACGATACCGGCGGTTTTGACTGGACTTACTTGCAGAATACAGATATGCAACTCAATGATTGGGACGCTGGTGACGCAGATAACAGCGCGCATTATGGCGCCAGTTACCTTTTCATGTCTTATTACCTCGATCGTTTTGGCGAAGAAGCGACCCGCGCCTTGGTGGCTCATAAAGAAAATGGCTTTGCCGCGATCGATGAGGTCTCAAAAGAACTCCGGCTCCTTAACCCAGACAATAATCAACCTTACACGGGTATTGAAATTTTTGCCGATTGGACTGTAGCCAACCTTTTGCAAAATTCGCGCATCCAAAACAAGCGTTACGATTACCAAAGTTACTCACCTTACAGTCTCAAGATCACAGAAAGTATCTTAAGCTGTCCCGAAACAATCCAACGGGACGTGCACCAATTCGGCGCGGATTATATTGAAATAAAGTGTGATGGCATTGATAAGATTAGCTTCCAAGGTAATCGCTATGTGAAAGTTCTCCCCATCGATGACATCCCTTCTGGATCTTACTTCTGGTGGTCAAGTGCCGCCGATGAAAGTAATATGAGCCTGCAACGAGAGTTTGATCTCACGAATGTGACAGGCAAAGTGACCTTCAGTTTTTCGCAATGGTACGACATTGAAACAGATTACGATTACGCCTATCTCACCGCCACAACTGATGGGATCAATTGGGATATGCTCAAAGCAAGCAATTGTACGGAACTAAACCCCTCTGGCAATAATTTCGGCTGTGGCTGGACTGGCACAAGCGATGGCTGGGAAGAAATTGAAGTCGATTTAAGCGCCTATGCGGGACAAAAAGTGACCCTGCGTTTTGATTATGTCACCGATGCCGCGGTGAACTCCCACGGCATGGTTTTGGACGATTTCATGCTTGAAGCCATTGGTTACTCAGATGATGTCGAATCTGGTGAAGGAGATTGGATCAGTCAGGGCTTTGTGCGCATTCAAAACATTTTACCTCAAGACTATGTGGTGAGCGTCGTCCGTTATGGTAACCAAATATCAGTTGAACATCATTTTGTAAGTGGCGACACGCCATTAAAAATAGAGCTTAGCCAGAGCCCTGCCAAAGAAAAAGTTATCATCATTGTTAGTGGGACAACCTTGTTTACCCGCCAAAAAACGGATTACCAAATCCTGTTTGGAGAATAGAGTTAAGTATCCGGCACCAGGCTAAAGCATCATATCAGAAAACAGTTTTTTAGCAGAAAACTATTTTTGCCACCACCATTTCCAGGCGGATAAGTTCTCTGAATAAATGATGTCGCCATAATGCTTCTTCAACTGATTAGCCATGCAGGGCACCTGGCGTGTGTAATCTAATTCGTCAAGACCCGTATGCGAAGCGCCATAAATACCCATAATTTTTTCGCCATCCAGCAAATCGAACTCGCGAATAAAATTTTCGGTCATTTTGTTTTCACGGTAAACATCATCTGATGTTTCATAAAAAGTTTGCCCCTGCTCCATCACTTCAACAGCGATTAAATAGTGGTTGCTATCTTGCAAATTGTTCTTTTCAAGATACTCTAAAAATCGTTCGCCAGTCGAGAAGAACTGATGACCGACATCCGTGCCATGGAAAACGGTTTCGGGACATTGCGCCTTAATTTGCTTGTAAAAATCCTTTAGGGCAGGAACATGTGACGCTGTACCTTCCAAATCAACATACACAGCATCTAAAATATCATCGTTATCTTCTTCCATCCAGATATTCAAAAACTCAGCTGTGTAGTAAGGCAATTCAAGAAATAAATGTCGCATTCCGTCCTTGTGATAGTGATCATGCCAGATTTCAAATTCCCTTTTTAGAATCTTATCTACGCCGTGTTTTTCACCATAAAGAAATATTTGTGCATGCTCACGTGAAACAGAATTTTCATGAGATTTAGCACTAATATTAAAACAACCCGCCATGCCAAGCAATAATGCAATCACTACCATTAAGAGATAATATCTTTTACTTCTCATTCAAACATCCTTTTCTTTCGCTTTTTTTGCGGGATAGCTACTGATAAAAAGTATAGCATTCTTCTTTCACAAATTCTGTTTGGAGCAAACCTGGATAGATATTCTTCTGTGAGAACTAAAGAAACGAAAAAAGCCGGCTCAAAGTTAAAAGACCAGCTTTTTTAAATTTGATTTAGGTAGTGATGATTTAACTAAATGCTTGCTACTGCATCAATCAGTTCATCATAGATCGTGAAATACGGCAGGATGCCAATCAGGTCCATCGAATCGCGGACATTTTCCTGTAAATGAACCAGGACAAGGTCAGCCTTATGTTCATTTTTAAGCTCTTTTTGAACTCGGATAATCGCCCACCATCCTGCACTGGATACAAAGTCAACCGATTGCATATCGATGATGATTGATTTTTCGGTGTCAGTCAAATCCATAAGGCGTTTTTCGACTTCTTGCGCGGATGCACTGTCAATGCGACCGTTGGCTTTGATGACAAAACAACGTTTATATTCAGTAATTACAAATTCCATTATTCCCTCGACTCCACTCGTAGATTTGATCGATGGGCGTATTATATCATCTTTTATAAGATTACCCAATAATTGTCCAAATTCACAGCAAAAATGCCAACAAGCTCGCTTAAGACCTAAATATTGGACTATCAGCTGTTTCTTTCGTTATTTTTTAAACTCTAAATCGCAAAAAGACACGCGCTCAAGTATAATCGAAGCCTATGAAATATCATATTTGGACCATTGGCTGCCAGATGAATGTTGCAGATTCTGAGCGTCTGAGTCGCGCGCTCGAAAAATTAGGCTATAACGAAACAAACAGTGTTGATGATGCTGATTTAATCGTCCTCAACACCTGTGTTGTCCGCCAAAGTGCTGAAGACAAGGCGCTGGGGCGTCTGAATTCCCTTAAACAGCTCAAAGCTAACAACCCGAACTTAATCATCGCGCTCATGGGTTGCCTGGTAGGCATTAAAGGCAATCCAGCCCTTGAAAAGCGCTACCCTTGGGTGGATGCCTTTGCTGCCCCATCTGACCCTGAAGCCATCCTGCGAGCTATACAAGAAAAGCACACTGCCATCTTCGCACCTCTATCTAACGTTTCAGATGACGATATCACAGGACTGCTGCGCGAAGAATTCGGTATTCACGCTGGCAGTTTACACGCCGTCAGCGAAAACCTGCCCATTGTCTTGGGTTGCTCACATGCTTGCGCTTACTGCATTATTCCCAGCAAACGTGGCAAGGAACGCAGCCGGGACCCCAAGCGTATTGTTGAAGAAGCCAAAACGATGGTCGCGCGTGGTGCCAAAGAAATCGTTCTGCTTGGCCAAATCGTTGACCGCTATGGTCTTGACCGCAACGATGGTGTGCATCTTGCTGAACTATTAAAAATGGTCAATGATATTGATGGGTTGGAACGTATCCGCTTTTTAACCTCCCACCCGAACTACTTTACCATGGACATGATAAAGGCTGTGGCTACGCTGCCAAAGGTCATGCCCCATATCGAGCTACCTATTCAAGCCGGCGATGATGGTGTTCTAAAAGCCATGCGCCGAGGCTACACCAACGCCCAATATCGCGAGATTATCGCCCGAATTCGCGACTTAATGCCTAATGTTTCTATTGGCACTGATATCATCGTTGGTTTTCCTGGCGAGTCAGAAGCCGCCTTTGAAGAAACCTACAAACTGCTTGCCGACTTAAAATTAGATGTCGCGCATCTGGCACGTTATTCACCCCGCCCTGGGACTTATTCTGAGCGTTTGCTCGTTGATGATATCTCTGCTGAAGAGAAAATGCGTCGGTTTAGAAGATTAGAGACTTTGCAAAAGCAGGTTGTCGGTGATATCAATCAGCGCTTTTTAGGACAAGCTGTTCCCGTTTTATTTGAAGGGCGAGCCAAAGGAAAGTGGCGTGGCAGAAGTCCACATAACCGTTTGGTTTTCGTAGAATCAAATGAGCATTTATTGGGTCAAGTTCGCGACGTGCATATCGACTGGGCAGGACCATGGTCGCTATTAGGCACTTTGGCCTAATAGCTATTAAGTATTAAGAGCTTTTTCAGTCGTCAAAATTCTTTTCGCTATACTGGCAGATGGATTCAACCGGGCAAGGTTGGCATTTTGGCTTGCGCGCCTGGCAAAAATCACGCCCTAAGCTGATGATGTTGAGATGCAAACTACCGAAGCTTTCCGGACGATTACTCGTCATAAACCAGCGATGAGCGTTGTCAATATTCATCTTTTGCGGTCGCAAATCCAAACGACCCGTAACACGATAAACATGGGTATCTACAGGAAACGCGGGCATGTCCAATGAAAACACCATCACGATGGATGCAGTCTTTAATCCTACGCCTTTCATTTGGGTAAGCCAGTTCATGGTTTCTTCGGGTGTTTTTTCCTTGAGCCAATCCAGATCTATCTCGCCATGTTCCTCGGTGATATATTGCAAAGCGGCTTGAATGTTGGGCCCTTTCTGGTTGGCTAAGCCCGCTATCCGAATTGCCTCTTTTACGGCTTCTGGATCAGCATCCCGCACTTCTTCCCAACTTGAAAAGGTCTCTTTGAGTTTCACAAAAGCTTTGTCGCGATTGATATCGTTTGTATTCTGT
>JAAZIH010000111.1 GCA_012800995.1 Chloroflexota bacterium | reverse complement strand
GTGCCAACCACGATGCCCTTTAGATTGATATGTCGCATTATTTCAACTAAGAATGTCGCGGCATCCATGCATGCCATCTTTTCATCAAAATCAAGTGTTACAACGTCATCAACACCAAGCTTCGAGAGAATGCCTGTTTTTTCAGCCCGCGTGGTTAAATAAAAACCAGATTCCCCTGAAAAGTAGACTTTTGGATTTGGCCAAAAGTTAATCAGCATTGAGCGCGACTTTTCTTTTTTCGCTTGATTAACGAGTTGGCGAATAAGCGCTTGGTGACCAAGGTGAACGCCATCAAAATTCCCAACGGTGAGCCAAACTGGCAGGTCTCCTCGCGGTGGCCACCCCATCGTAAACTTTGTGTCGCATGTCATGTGTCTATTCTACTCTATTGATGGTCTTTTTCACACAATTTTATTGCTCATTTTCCTTATCAGTCGTTCTTATCTGCTTCAAGACCACAGACGACAGTATTTTTGTAATAAGAGAATTGAACATGACAGTCTTCTTTACATAAAGAAAAGCCCACGTACTTTATTTCGTGGGCTATAAATCTTTTTTTATAAGCTTACATCATAAAGACCTTGCGCGGTTGCCATTCTTGATCTTCCTCAATGTATTCAACCAACGCGACCAACTCGCCTTCCTGACTAATCGCTCTCGCCAGGCTGCCTGGTTCCATCGGTTCCAAAGCCGGAACTCTGTGTCCATGACGAACTTCATCAACCTGGTCAAAGCTAAGTTCAACAGTATACCAATCCGCAAGCGCTTCAGCTGCGGGGATCAAATAACGATACCAATCACCGTTGGCAAAGGCTTCTTCAAGCTTTCGTAAACTGACCGAGTCTCGAAGCGTAAAACGCCCGTTTTTTGTACGACGCAGATTGATTAATGTCGCGCCAGAGCCCATTTCTTCACCCAAATCGTGCGCGAGTGAGCGAATATAAGTTCCTGAAGAACAGTGAATATCAATCACCGCTTCCGGGGCTTCCCACTCAAGTAATTCAAGCGAGTGAACGGTGATTTTTCTCGGTTCCATCTCAATCTCTTCACCTTTACGGGCTAATTCATACGCACGGCGTCCATCAATTTTTAGTGCGGAATAAACAGGCGGCGTTTGTTCAACCTCACCCACAAACTTAGTCAGAGCTTCTTCTAAATCTTCAAACTCAAAGTTGTATTCACGACCCTGGCTTGTAATCGCGCCTTCGGTATCATAGGTGCTGGTGGTCATACCGAATTTCATCACAGCCTGATAGCGCTTTTCAGAAGTCGTCAAAAACTCGGATAAGCGCACAGCTGGACCAATGAGCACAACCAACACGCCTGAAGCACGTGGATCCAAAGTGCCCGTATGCCCTGCACGGCGAATTCCAGTCCCACGACGAACGGTTTGTACCACGTCGTGTGAAGTCATCCCTACTGGCTTGTCGATAACCAATACACCAGAGGTTTGATTAAGCATTTTGTGGTTTTTTTGTGTGTTTTGTTGGTAATCCATATACTCTTTTACCTTTTATTATCGTATCATATTTAGCAAATATGCTTTACTTCGCATTAATACTTCCCGCATGACCTCATCCAGACTCCCAGGCACATCCGCGCCCGCGGCGGCTGTGTGCCCACCTCCTCCAAAATTAGATGCCAGGGTTGAAACGTCAATGCCAGGAACTGCCCGCCAGCTTATTTTCACCGATTCTCCGGGCTGCTCATTAAAAAGAATTGCCATCAAGGCACCTTGCATGCTCGAGAGTTGGTTAACAAGGTCCGCATCATCATTCGTTTGATATCCACTAAGCGCACGATCTTCAAGCGTCAATGATGACCAAACCAAGCCATCTTCAAAATTGATTTTAGCTAAACCCTGTGCCCAATATCGAAGCTCTTCCAGAGTGCGGCTTGAGAGTGTCTGAAAGTAGATTTCAGACAAATTAATCCCTGTTTCCATCATATCCGCAACCGCTCTCAAAGATTTTGGACTGGTGTTGGATGTGCGAAACCCAATCGTATCTGCCAAAATGCCGGTCATGATGCATTCCGCGCTCTTTTCACTCAAAGGCAGACCCCAAAGTGGCATAAACTCATAAAGCACCAAGGCTGTGGCTTCAACATCAGGTTCAACAACGTCGATTTTTCCAAAATTAATGTGACTGATATGATGATCAATCACCAAATCAACCTCGTCTATACCATCCAATACATTCCCAACCCTGTGTCGGTCAGCACTATCAACAACAATCAGATAGTCATAAGGCTCTTGAATACTATTTTTCACATCCTTCGCGCCGGCTAAACCATAATATTTGGGGTCAACCGCGTCTTGCAAAACGGTCTGTACTGTCTTTCCTTGTTCGCGCAGAGCTTGGGCTAAACCCAGCATTGACCCAATCGCGTCGCCATCCGGCCGAATATGAGCGCTTATGACGATGCGCTGGGCGCGTTCAAGTTCAGCACGTATTTGATTATGCACGGCGATTTCAGTTAAGTAGGTCATCCTCATCCTGGTCATTTTCTTCATTCGCTTCATCAATTGCGTCTTGCTCGCCTCTCTCCGCTCGGATTTGGGCCAACAAGGCATCTATTCGATCAGCTTTTTGAGGTGTTGGGTCCCAAAAGAAGCGTAATTTGGGCATGATTCGAAGATTAATCTCTTCAGACAACTCATATTTCAGATAGCCTGACGCCCGGTTCAAAGCTTCTAAAACTTCTTCAGGTGAATAGTCTTCATCGAATGACGAAACGTAAATATTCGCATAATCCAATTCACGGTCAACACGCACATCGGTTATTGAAACTTCCATCAAACGCGGATCTTCAATTTTAGTCAGTAATACGACCGAAAGAATTTCTTTGACACGGTCGTTAATTCTTTTCATTCTCAAAGGTGGGGGCATTTTCTCTCCTTTAGGTCTATCCACCAAATTTTTCCATCACAAAAGCTTCAAGCACATCACCAACCGCAAAGTCTGTGTAGTCCTTTAAGGTGATTCCACATTCCATATTTTCACGGACTTCGCGCACATCGTCTTTTTCACGTCTGATGGATAAAATGTCAGACCTGGCGATTTCAACACCATTACGCAAAATACGAATCTTCGCGTTGCGCAAAATATGACCAGAACTAACACGACAACCAGCCGCTGTACCACCTTTAGATACCTTGAACAAAGCCAATACATTTGCCCGTCCGATAGTCTTTTCTACCATTTCGGGTTCAAGCAAACCTTGTAAGGCTTTTTCCACGTCCTCTGTCAAGCGGTAAATAATATTGTAAAGACGAATTGAAACACCTTCAACTTCAGCCAGGCGTTCAGCACCCTGGTCAGTACCGACCGCGAAACCCATCACAACCGCGTCAGATGCGGCTGCCAACATGACATCACTTTCGGTCACGTTGCCTGTTTCAGCATGTAAAACACGGATTGAAAGATCTTTTTCCTTTTCGCCCAGTTTATCAAGTTCATTGATGATGGGTTCTAAAGAGCCTTGCACATCAGCTTTCAAAATAAGGCGCAATTCTTTGGCTTCACCAGATTTAAACTTTTTGAACAGTTCCTCAAGCGTAACACGTTTCACGGTGCGTTTTGCTTCGCGTTCAGCCTTGCGTTCAGCAACAATATTGCGTCCTTCTCTGTCGTTTGCCACAACCTCAAAGAGGTCACCAGCGCTGGGCAAAGCATTTAAACCCATAACCACCACTGGGGTTGACGGACCAGCCTTGTAAACCCGGTTGCGACGCTGGTCAAACATGGCCTTAATACGACCTGTTCCTTCACCAGCCACCAAAACATCGCCAACTTTCAACGTGCCGTTTTGCACAAGCAAGGTTGCCATCGGCCCGGTGGTGCGGTCAAGTTCCGCCTCAACTACTGTTCCCAGGGTCTTTCCTTTTGGATTGGCTTTGATGGTAATGTTGTCAGCTACAAGCAAGATGGTCGCGAGTAAATCCTCAATGCCCTCTTTGGTACGCGCGGAAACCGGCATCACAAAGGTGTCGCCATCCCATTCATCAGGTTGCAGCCCGATATCAGCTAACTGGGTTTTAACTTTCTCAAGATTTGCATCAGGGCGATCAATCTTGTTCAAAGCCACTACGATGGGCACCTGAGCAGCTTTGGCATGGTTGGCAGCTTCGCGCGTTTGGGGTTGCACGCCATCATCAGCCGCGACCACCAGCACCACGATATCAGCTCCCTGCGCGCCACGCGCTCGCATAGACGAAAACGCGGCATGGCCTGGAGTATCCAAAAATGTGATTAAACGACCCTGGTGAACAATTTGGTAAGCACCAATATGCTGGGTGATGCCCCCCGCTTCACCACCAGCCACGTCTGTTTGCCGAATGACATCCAACAGCGAGGTTTTACC
The DNA here is from genome assembly GCA_012800995.1 of Chloroflexota bacterium. GTDB lineage: Bacteria > Chloroflexota > Anaerolineae > Anaerolineales > Anaerolineaceae > Mesolinea. The sequence continues at coordinate 190 of JAAZIH010000111.1, read as the reverse complement.
ATGATCAACGTGGCCAAGAATAGTAACAACCGGCGGACGGGTGACTAAATTTTTGGGGTCTTCATCAGCGATAAGCTGACGCCACAAGGGCAGCTCGCCCAATTCTTCAACCACTTCTTCATCTTGCTCAAGCTGTGGATCAAAGCCCAATTCCGTTGCCACAACAGCCGCGGTATCAAAATCAATCTGC
>JAAZIH010000110.1 GCA_012800995.1 Chloroflexota bacterium | reverse complement strand
GCCAGTTGCGGCTGCACAGCCATCATCCTGGCACCCCGCAGCGCGCCACCCGCGAAAATCGCCCAGCTGCAATGCTATGGCGCTAAAGTCGTTCTTGTTGACGGCAGCTATGACGACGCTTTTGAACTCAGCAAGTTAGCTTCACAAGAATTTGGTTGGTACAACCGCAACACCGGTTACAACCCCTTCACCGCAGAAGGCAAGAAAACCGCCGCTTTTGAAATATGGGAACAGATCCTGCGCCACTTGCCGAAAGACGAAACGGTCAACATTTTCGTCCCCGTGGGGGATGGCAACATCATCTCTGGTGTGGCGAAAGGTTTTGAAGACCTATTGGCTTTGGGCTGGATTTCCAAACTGCCCAGGTTGATTGGCGTGCAATCTGAAGGCTCGGCTGCCATCGCCAATGCATTCAATCAAAACGCCAGCCATATCACCCCAGTGCAAGCCCAAACCGTTGCCGATAGCATCAGTGTCAACCTGCCCCGAGATGGCATGCGAGCCGTGCGGTCGGTGCAACGCGCCAATGGCTTTTACGTAATCGTGAGTGATGAAGAAATCTTGCAAGCTATTTCAGCTTTAGGAAGAATCGGCATTTTTGCAGAACCCGCTGCCGCGGCAGCCTATGCCGGCTTAAAACGCGCCATACAAAATCAACAAATTGATCCTGGCGAAACGAATTTAACACTCATCACCGGTAGTGGATTAAAAGACGTCCAAGCCGCGATGCGCGCCACCCAAGCCGCGCCTGTTATCGAAGCAACCATTCAAAATCTAAAGGAGGTAATGCGTGTCTAAACCTGTATACACTATTATCGCCCCCATTTACAACGAAATTGAAAATATTCCCCATCTATATTCCCGCGTTACCGAAGTTATGGAACAAACCAACCAGCCATGGGAGCTTGTATTGGTAGACGATGGTAGTAAAGACGGCTCCACGGATGCCTTGCGTGAACTCGGTAAAAAAGATGAGCGAGTGCGACCGGTCATTTTCGCGCGCAATTTTGGCCACCAAATCGCCGTTTCAGCCGGCATGGATTACGCGCGCGGTGATGCTATCGTGGTCATTGATGCGGATTTGCAAGATCCACCAGAAGTCATTTTGGAGCTGATCGAAAAATGGAAAGAAGGCTACCAGGTGGTATACGCCGTGCGCTCTGAGCGTGAAGGCGAAAGCTGGTTCAAGCTAACCACTGCTTCCTTGTTCTACAAATTCATTCAAAAAATCACTGACGTTGACATCCCGCTCAACACCGGTGATTTTCGTTTGCTTGACCGTAAAGTGCTCGATGTAATGAACAACATGCCCGAGCGCAATCGCTTCTTACGGGGTATGAGCTCTTGGGCAGGCTTTAAACAAATCGGTGTGGAGTACAAACGCCATGCGCGTTTCGCCGGAGAGACACACTACCCCCTCAAAAACATGATTAAATTAGCTATGAATGCCATCACGGGTTTCTCGTATTGGCCTCTTCAACTGCTCACCAAAGGTGGCGCGGCTTTGGTTATTCTTAGTCTGCTGCTTTTGGTGCTTTATCTCATCCTCGCCTTGTTTGGCAAGGTCGCTTTGACCTATGTTCTTGCCACATGGCTCACACTCATCTTCCTCGCTGGAGTCCTGCTGATTGGTATGGGCATTTTGGGCGAATATCTTGGTAGAATTTACGACGAAGCCAAAGGCCGCCCACTCTATATCGTCGCTGAAGCACCAGATGAGGACCAATAATCCCCTTAGTAAGGAGTTCTTATGAAAATTGATTTGACGATCTACCCTGACAAACTTGAGCGCGCGATTAAACGCGCCCGCGAACGCAAGTTTATCATCCCCACCATGGCTCAACAAAAAGATCCAAGCCTCATCCCACAGGACATCAAAGACCGCCTTAAAAACATCGGCTTATGGGACCTGCACCCCCTAAACCTCTTCCGCATCACCTGGTACAACGAACCAGTTAGCTTCGGCGGGGGCTTTGGCGGCTTGAACTTCATCGAATTTCCCTCTGTTTTCACCGGGGTGGATGCGCGGATTATCGCCTTGGTGGGCAAGTGGTTCCCAACCGGTGTGCACAAAGTTGGCGCGGCGTATGGCTGTATGGTGCCTCAACTGGTCACCGGACAATTCGACCCCACCACCCAAAAAGCGGTGTGGCCCTCAACTGGAAACTTTTGTCGGGGTGGCGCCTTTGACACCTCCTTATTGGGTGGGCAGGCAATCTCTATTTTGCCGGAAGGCATGAGCCAGGAACGTTTTGACTGGTTACGTGGAATTGGCAGTGAGGTCATCCCCACACCAGGTACCGAATCAAACGTTAAAGAAATCTTTGATAAATGCTGGGAATTGCGCGCGAGTGGTGAAGATCTGGTCATATTCAACCAGTTTGAAGAATATGGCAATTACCTCTGGCATTATCAGGTTACCGGAAATGCTTTTGTTGAACTGGCACATCAGGTACTTGGTCCAAAGGACAATATCACCGCTTTCACCTCAGCAACCGGCTCCGCGGGCACGATCGCAGCGGGTGATCGCCTGAAACAAGAATTCCCCGGCATGAAAATCATCGCCAGCGAAGCCAGCCAATGCCCCACGATGCTCTACAATGGCTTTGGTGCACACATCATTGAAGGAATTGGCGATAAACACGTGCCCTGGATTCACAACGTTAAAAACACCGATTTCATCACCGATATTGATGATGTCGCCGTTGCCCGGCTGGCACGCCTCTTCCAAAAAGAAGAAGGCCAGCAACACTTGATTGATGAAGGCGTTGATCCCGCCCTGGTTCATAAGTTGGGTCTCTTGGGTTTCTCGAGTATCGCCAACATTCTTTCCGCTATGAAATTCTCAAAATTCCATGAGCTTAACGAGCGTGACATCGTTCTGACCGTCTTAACCGATTCAATGGAGCTCTATCAAAGCCGTATCGTTGAAATGGACGAAGAGTTTGGTCCTTACAAGCGCGATTTCGCTATTGCTGATAACGCTCGCTATCTCAAAGGTCAAGCTACCGGCGATATGGTTGAGTTAGGCTATTGGGACAGAAAACGCATCCACAATCTCAAATATTACACCTGGATTGAACAACAAGGAAAAACTTACGAAGAGATTCAGGCGCAATGGTATGACCCGGATTTCTGGCTTGAAATTCAGAACCAACAAGAAGAAATCGACGCTCTTGTTGAGGAATTTAACCACAGAGCCAACGTGCAGTTAGACTAATATGTCGTCATTTAGCGAGATACCCGATACCAGCCTCATTCTGGTAGCCATACTGCCCAAGAAACGCGATTTAGACATCGCGCGAATGCTGGGCTGGTATCGGATCCCGCTCAAATCTGCCCCTAAAGTGATTTCAGTCGACTATTTAGCCTTCTATCAAACTGCCGCTTTTGATGAAAACAATCGCTGGCAAATCCGCTGGATCGCGCCTATCTTAGGTCATGAGCTCACCACCCGCGCGGACTTATTTCGTGATGAGCCCAATCATCCTCGCGCAAATGAAGAGTACTTCAAACTGCAACTTGACGCGCTGATAGAAGTCCCTGACCCCATCCAGGCTGATAACTGGAAACGGGTGACTTTCTTTTACACAACCGGTGAACGTGTCAAGCGGGCTAAAATACTGACCGATTTGCCCGTACACGATGAAGAGCGGCAGATTTTATGGCGCTCACTTCGCGAACGCGCTTTGCGTGGTCAAGAATACAACGCTCAGGAATTACCTGAACTGGCAGTAGACCCTGCGATTCTCGCTTTTCTCAGTGGCTTTAGACAATAAGGCGGGCTTATGAAAAAAACACTTATAAAAAATGGCACTCTCATCACCGCTGAAAAGATGTGGAAAGCGGACATCTTAATCGATGGCGAAATAATCAGTCGTATTGAATCACACATTGACGAACCGGATGCTGAAATAATCGACGCTGATGGCATGTTAGTTATGCCTGGTGGCGTTGACCCCCACGTGCACCTCTCCCTACCAATGTTTGGCACAATCTCATCAGATGATTACTATACTGGCGGAAAAGCCGCGGCTTTTGGTGGCACAACCACCATGATTGACTTCGTTAGCCTCGAACCAGAAGGTATAAAGCATAGTGTAGAAAAACACCGCGCTCAAGCTGACCCCACCGTTAGCATTGATTACAGCGCGCATATGAACGTCACCCTCTTTAATGCCGCGATCGCCGAGGAATTAGCCAACCTTCCCGACCTTGGCATTACCAGCCTAAAAATGTTCACCGCTTATAACAATCGTCTGCGACTTGATGATGGGGAGATCTTTCAGGTTATGCGCATCGCGGGCAAACATGGTATGCTCCCCATGATTCATGCGGAAAATGGCGATGTCATTGAAGTCTTAGTGGCAGAAGCCCTTCAAAACGGACAAACCGCCCCCATCTACCATGCCCTCACCCGCCCAGCCTGGGGTGAAGTGGAAGCCAGCCTGCGGGCGATTGCCATTGCCGCCCAGGCTAACAGTTCGGTCTATCTGGTGCACATGAATGTCGCTGGAGAAGTCGATCAACTCAGCTACGGTCGCCATAAAGGTGTCAAAGCCATGGGCGAAACCTGTCCGCAATACCTGTTTTTCAGCGAAGACGACTTGCGCAGAGAAGATGGCGCGAAGTTTGTTTGCTCGCCACCCGTTCGAACAAGACAAGACCAAACCCGCCTTTGGCAAGCCCTTGAAAGCGATGAAATTCAAGTGCTCGCCACCGACCACTGCCCCTTTTACTTTAATGGCCAACAAGCCATCCCCTATGAAAATGAAGATATCGCTATTCCAGGTAAAGAATTAGGCACAATTCAAGGCAAAGAAGACTTTACGCTCATCCCAAACGGACTACCCGGCTTAGGCGATCGTTTGCCTGTCTTTTGGAGTACTGCAGTTAATACCGGCAGAATCAGTCCAATGCGGTTTGTTGAGCTTTGTGCCACCAATCCAGCTAAGATATTTGGTCTTTACCCACAAAAAGGAACGCTCAAAGTTGGCTCAGACGCTGATATCGCTATTTGGGACCCAAACAAG
>JAAZIH010000109.1 GCA_012800995.1 Chloroflexota bacterium | reverse complement strand
GCTTGATTGACCGATTTGCGCTTGTTTATACTGGACGTGAACCTTTTGCTTATCCAGGTTCTCGTGCGCAGATTGCCAGGTGTAGCTTTGGTCTACAATAATCGCGGGCGCATTTTGTAAAGCAGCCATGCGCAGGATTTCTGCCTCAGACTCTTCAAACTGAGGCGCGATGACCACAGGACGATTAGGCTTAATGATACCGGCCTTTTCGTGGGCAATTTCGGTGAGTGTGTCGCCAAGGACATTCATGTGGTCGTAAGAAATGGGGGTGATAATCGACACGACCGGATCGACGATGTTCGTGGCGTCTAATCTTCCACCCAGACCCACTTCCAGGACCGCGATTTCAACGTTCTGATTTGCAAAATACTGAAAGGCGATGGCGGTGGTTAGTTCGAATGTGGTCACATCGTTGACTAATTCTGTGCGCGGTTGCATTTGGTCAGCCAAATCGACTAATTCCCGCATGGATATTTGCTCGCCATTGATTTGGATGCGTTCGCGAAAATCCTCGAGGTGTGGCGAAGTATAAAGCCCGACCTTATAACCTGCTGCGCGTAAAGCCGAGGCGATAAAAGAAGCTGTTGAGCCTTTGCCTTTCGTGCCACCAACGTGGACAATGGGATAATGCCGATTGGGCCAATCAAGCAGTGCCATCAGACGATTCATGCGGTCAAGTTTGAAGAAGCGATGGGCTTCGTCAACGTGACGATTCATGCTGAAGTCAATCCAGCTGTAAATCCAATCCAGGGTTTCCTGGTAGCGTGTTACTAAATCTTTCATATCAACCTAAGATAGTGTAATCATTTTGTGTTAAGTGATTATAAGCTCTTGTATATTTCAATCAAGAGCTATATCGCAGGCATAAGGGTTTATTCCGTGACAGGTGCCAAATCCTCAATCAGCACAAAGCCGATTAGGGCGTAATCGCCAGAACTCACACTCACCAGCACACATTCCCGATTGAAATTGTCAAACTTGCGGTCCGACATAGGCAACAGAGTAAGTTTTGTGCCGGGTGATACCCGTCCTACACCCATGTAATCCGCGTAACAGTCCGACCTGACCCAAATTTGCCGCAAAGGAGTGACATATGAGATGGGTGTAGGGGTTAGTGTTAAAGTGGGTGTGGGTGACACGTACTCAGTCGGCGTTAACGTGGGCTCAGGGGTCATCGTTGGCGTAGGGGTCAAGGTGATGGTCGGCGTATTGGTGGCTGTTGGCGTTTTGGCAAGGTTACTGGCGGTGATACCCGCGCTGATGCGCCGCACACCGAAAGTGAGGAGTGAAATAAGCAAGGCGCTAAAGACCAAAATGGCCAATGTTGCTACGGCATAACTTGGATAATAATTGCGTTTGAGTTCCAAAACATCAGGATCCTGCGGAAAGCGTTTGCGCGCGCTGCGACTTATCTTCCACGAGTCGAGGGCAAAGAATTTATTGCCCGATTCAAAAGTTTCTTTAGCGCGTCCAATCGCATCCAAATTACTGGCTATTTCGGTTTCCAAACGGCTAATCTCATCTTCAAGACTGAGACTTTCAGCGTCATAGGCGTCCAACTGGCGCAGGAGATCAAGGTTTTCGCGCGCGCTGGCTACTTTTCGTTTGGCAAGATTGGTGGTAGGGGCATCAGCCGCTTCCTGTTTAAGGCGTTTGGTGTTGTCGAGCAGGTTTTGTATCGTAGCTGGAATCATGAGATCCAGGCGCGTACGCAAGCGTCTGATTTGGTCCATTTCGCCGTATTTCATGCGAATACGTTCCAGCTTGCCTTTGGCGTCTGCCAGCATGGCAGGGGGTATTTTGCCACTCATGCTGACAATGTCGCTGATATCGTTTATAGCGCTGATGTCCGCGCGGATTTCGTTGGCTTTGTCGATGTATTCGGGGATGGCAACCGCGCTGGCGGCGGTTTGGATTTTGTTAAACGCGGTTTGTAAATCACCCAGGCTCAGGAGATTGAGACCCTCTTTATAGACATCGTAGGCTTGCATCTGATTTTCGAGGTCAGCACGCAGGTCTTCGCCCTCACGCCAGCGTTTGATACCAGCTTCTTCGAGATGGTCAAAAGCGTCGTCAAGATAATTGAGCGCGATTTGATAGCGAAAAACACGCGCCGCGCTTTGTGCTTTACCGTAAGCTTTACCCGCTTCAGGCGGCAGGGCTACACTGGGGATGTTACCCGAACGCAGGTATTCTTCAGCTTCGGCGTGATGTTCCTGGGCGCGTGCCCAGGAAGGTTCCATCTGGATAACCTTTTCGTACAACGGTATGGCGACCTGATAATTGCCTTTGTAAAAAGCTTCTTCGGCCTGGTCCATCAAGCGTTCTGCTTCGGGGTCATGGGCGGATTGGAAGAAGCGTCTTAAAGGGTCACTGTCCAAGCCACCTAAACTGTCGTTTTGTAAGATTTGCGAAAAAATCGGCGATGGGCTGGCAATAGGCTGAGGTGTTTCGTGGATAACTGGTGAGGGCGAAGTGTCTTCAAGTGGTGCAGACGTGGTTTGAGTGCTCATTGTCGGTCCAGTTTGAGCCCTTTGGACGGGCGTGGATGGCGTTGCTTCTGCAGCGGGGACACCAGCCTGGCGACGGTTGATTTCGCGCTTTAGTTCACGCATCAGTCTTTCAGATTCTTCGAGATCGTCAATATCAACTTTCGTGCTCATACGACCAGTGCTTAAGGCTTCAAGAAACGAGGCTAATTCACTTTGCGCGTTTAATAACTCAGCGTCGCTTGGCTTCGCTGAGACAAGTACTTTTTGGGCTTGTTCGATTAAGGGTTTGATCATAACTATCCTTAAAAATCGCTTTGTTCGTTTATCGTTTGGCCGCGAGAATGGCTAACTGAGTTTTCATCTCTGTCGCGCTGGCAAACTTGCCCTGCAGGGCATCTTCAAGAAAACGCATTTCGTCATTATTTAATCGGTTTTGCACGTCAAAGGAGTAAGACGCCTTGAACTGGGTCGGTGAGTTGGCGATATCTTCAGGGCGGTTGCCACCAACCACCGCCGCGCCAGGCGCTTGTTGCCCAGTGAAGAGATGATGCAACGCGCGCGCGCTGAATTGTAAGAGGTCATCGCGGATTATTTCAGGAGCGATGTCTTTGCCCAGCCACCTGCCAATATTCCAGTCGAGGATGATGACTTTTTGGCGGGGTTCGTTCCAGTAGTAATGCAAAAGCTTATGGTCAAGGAAGACAGCTCCCTGCGCGTGAGCTTTTTCGAGAATATCGGTAATTTGCATGGCGATATCGAGCACTTGTTTCATGCTCAGGTTTTGAATAAAAGCGCCCCTGGTGTAACCGGCATCGCAAAGCATGTAGAGATTATCTTCCCAGCGTCGTTCTAAAATCAGGAAAGGGAACCAGCCGTCCTGAAGGCGTTCATCGAATTGCTCAAGGATATCGTTCACTTCGTCAGGTTCAAAAACAGCAAGGGTGCCCTTGATGTCTTGTCCGCCACCTTGCAATTCGAGAATTTTGGAACTTGGCGCGAGTTCATCGGGCCAAACTGTACCCGGTGTGGGTTTTAAGAAACCACCTTGAAGCATGGGTGTGATGGCGTTAATGCCTTTGATGTTCCCCAATATCTTAAATTCCTCACGGAAAAGAGGCATGGCATAGGCTTGTTTATTGTGCCGCATCACCTTAAAAGCGGGGTTTATACGCCATGGCAAACTGCCATTGGCATGGTTCAACAAAAACACACGCGCGCTTGAACCAGCCGCCTCAGGAACAGCCACGTCGCGGTGTCCCACACTCAGCCAAGTGTCAAGCGCTTCACCTAAATAGTATGAAGAATTTGAATCAAGTATTTCTTCTCGCAATTTTTCCTCGTAGATAGCCTATTCTACCATCTTTGCTCTTCGGGCAAATTAAAGTAGTCGGTATCCCTTCTTAACAGTTCATCCAGCCAGGGCAATAGCGGATGGATGCTTTCGATGGATTGAATGTTTTCGCGGATTTTATTCACGTTGCCTTCCTGGATTAAATCAAGATATTGCTGTCGCCAGTGTCTGTAAAGGTTAAAGTCACGACTGGGTGGCAAAATCAAATCGTTCAGTCGTACCAAGGTAAACATGATTTCTCCGGCGCTGTTGAGTGCCAGCCTCGTGCGCGCCATATCAGGATTGTTGATAACATCCAAACTTCTGGATAGGGCAAGCAACTGACGGATGATGAGTAAAAGGCTTTGGTTGATTTCGCTGAAAATGGACTGGTTGACCATAGCCAGCCAGCGATGGGCAGCAATGCTGTTCTTTTCGACTGATTGCCAGAACTGATAAAAAAGGCTTTGCGCCTGGGTGGCATAGCTTGACATTTCTGCCAGGCTTTCCGGGAAAATGCCTCGATGTTCAACGTTTTTCCATGCAAGATTTAACTTGCTAAGTTGGCGAGCACAGCTTAGCAGCGCGGGATAAGGGCTTTGTTTGGGATCCTGATCTGCTGAGAACTTCCAGTCTTTTTGTTTTATTCTCGATAAGATAGGCAGGATGATATCCCGCCAATGTTTGCTGGCGATGTCAATTTCTTCCAATAGTCGCCAGTTTTGCGTGGTTTGTGGCGCAGGGCGGGTGAAGCCGAAAGCGCGCGATTGGGTGCCCGCGCGCCAGTCTTCAATATATCTCAAGACTTGCATCAGTTCCCGTACACGCGCTTGATCGGGTTTGGGGTATAGTTCAATCTCAACAGGGTCGGATGTTTGGCTTTGGAGTAACCAGACGTTT
>JAAZIH010000108.1 GCA_012800995.1 Chloroflexota bacterium | reverse complement strand
CCTGATATCCCTGGTACAGTTCATGCACCATTAGCTATGAAAGTAAGTTCATTTTCAGGAGTTAGACTATGAAACAAAGCCTAAAATTGATTTTATTCGCGCTCGGCAGCATTTTGCTGTTCAGCGCGTGTACCCGCATTGCGTCCAGACCGCCAGCCTATGACCCTACATTTGGCGAAGACACCCCACTCTTTGGTTCGGTAGACGATCAAATCCGCTATGCCACTTCAACAGCCGCGGCGATTATCGCGCGCTACAATCAACCCACCGAAATCGTGCAAAACCCATTAGGCACGCAAATTGTAGTCACCTCCACACCCATCCCCACCGCCACACCCACGGTCACGCCAACAGTCACACCCATCGTACCCACCGTGCCTACAAGCTGGGAAATTCAAAAGGGCGAAACGCTGGAATGTCTCGCGCGTCGCTTTGATGTTGACCTGGAAGACCTAAAAGCCGCCAATCCAGGCATTCAAGCATGGAATCTGAGAGTTGGCCAGAGAATCGAGATACCCCAAAACAGTAAGTGGCCTGGCGAGCGCGCTGTTGGCATCTGGCCCCGCCCTGATACCTGGACAGTCGGCCCCGATGAAACCGTCTACCTGATCGCTTGCGCCTATGGCGATGTTTGGCCGGAAGAAATTATTCAATTCAATAACATCCAAGACCCGAACGACCTGAGTGGCTATACAGAACTATACATTCCGTAGGACGGGAAACAGATGAAGATTTTAGGAAGAGAAAAAGTCTACCTTGGACGCCTGATTGACGTCGAGAAAATTCATGTGCGTCTGGCAGATGGCAAAGAACGCCATTATGAGATGGTCAACCACGCCGATGCTGTTACCTTGCTCCCCATTGACGACGATGGCATGATTTACTTCGTGGAACAGTTCAGGGTTGGCAATGGCGGGCGTAAAATGCTGGAATTGCCAGCTGGCGTGATTGACCCAAACGAGGAGCCAATCGACGCCGCTCACCGTGAACTGAGAGAAGAAACCGGCTTTGCCAGCAAAACGCTCACTTTACTCACCGAATTCTTTATGATTGTTGGTTATGGCGATGAATTCATGCATGGCTACCTCGCCCAGGATTTGTATCCCGCCGCGCTTGAACCTGATGATGATGAAAACCTTACCTTAAAGCCTATTCATGTTAGCGAAGTCTACAAGATGCTCTTCAATAAGGGTTTTGACGATGGTAAAACCATCATCATCCTTAGCCTGGCGATTCCACACCTCATCAAACGCTTCCCAGAGCTTCATCAGGTTCTAAAAGGCTAAACCTGCAAGGGATTAGTAAAGCTAAATCCCGGAATAGTATTCTGGGATTTTTTGTATCCTTTTTTAAACATTTTTCATCATCCGCAATAAAAGCAGTTCTGATAAAAACAGCTCCATGCTTCCTTTAAAGTGCGAAATACTTTCCCACAGATTAGCCATTCTGCGATATAATGGCTTAGTTGCCATCCAGAAATGGAAGGTAATTTAATGTGTATATTTCAAACGGTATTAACCGATAAAAAAGGAGCTAAAACATATGAAACGAGACATGGTCATGACCGACGCCAATGAGGCAACCGCCCACGTCGCTTATCGCTTGAGCGAAGTGATTGCGATTTACCCAATCACCCCCAGCTCAAACATGGGCGAGTTTGCGGACCAATGGGCTGCAGAACGCGTGCCCAACCTGTGGGGCACAATCCCATCGGTCATCGAAATGCAGTCGGAAGGTGGCGCAGCTGGCGCGGTGCATGGCGCATTGCAAGCCGGCGCTCTCACCACAACCTTTACCGCCTCCCAAGGCCTTTTACTGATGATTCCCAATATGTACAAAATTGCCGGCGAATTAACGCCCGCGGTGTTCCATGTTTCCGCGCGCTCAATCGCTGCCCAGGCGCTTTCCATTTTTGGTGACCATCAAGACGTTATGGCAGTGCGCCAAACTGGTTGGGGCTTAATCGCCAGCAATTCACCTCAGGAAGCACAGGATACAGCCGCCATCGCCACCGCCGCGACCCTGCGCGCGCGTGTGCCTTTTGTGCATTTCTTTGATGGTTTCCGCACATCGCACGAAATCAACAACGTGAATCGCATCAGCGATGAAGAGCTGAGAGAACTCATCAACGAAGAAATGATCGCTGAGCATCGCGCCCGGGCGCTCAGACCTGAAAAACCCTTCATCCGTGGCACCGCCCAAAACCCCGATGTTTACTTCCAGGGACGCGAAACCGTCAACCGCTATTACGACGAAGCTGTGCGCATCGTTCAGGAAGAGATGGATCGCTTTGCGGATATCACCGGTCGCCAATATCACGTTATGGAATACTACGGTTCAGAAAAAGCTGACCGTGTGGTGGTTATTATGGGCTCTGGCGCGGAAACCGCAGCAGAAGTTGCCAATTACCTCAACACCCATAATGAAACCGTTGGTGTGGTTGTCGTACGCTTGTATCGTCCTTTCCCTGTGGAGCAATTCGTTGCCTTACTACCCGCCACAGTTAAGAAAATTGCTGTGCTCGACCGCACCAAAGAACCCGGCGCGATTGGCGAACCCCTATACCAGGACGTTGTCAACGCGCTCACCGTGGCTATTGACGAAGGTCGCCTAACATGTGGCACCATGCCCAAAGTCATTGGTGGCCGCTATGGTCTCTCATCCAAAGACTTTACACCCGCAATGGTTAAGGGCGTCTTTGATGAACTCGCAAAAGACGAACCCAAAGCCCGCTTTACCGTGGGTATCATTGATGATGTCACCAATCTAAGCATCGATTACGATCCTGCTTTTGAAGTTTTGAGTGATAAAGTGATTCAGGCCATGTTCTTTGGTCTTGGCTCAGATGGTACTGTTGGTGCCAACAAAAACTCAATCAAAATTATTGGTGATCAAACTGATAACTTCGCCCAGGGTTACTTTGAGTATGACTCCAAGAAATCCGGTGGTGTGACTGTTTCGCACTTGCGCTTCGGCCCCGAACCCGTCAAGGCGCCTTACTTCATTTCAGAAGGTCAGGCAAGCTTTGTGGCATGCCATCAGCTCAGTTTTGTTGATCGCTATGACATGATTAAATACTCACGCCCTGGCTCAGTCTTCTTGCTCAACACTATCTACAGCCCCGAAGAAGTTTGGGACACCCTGCCCCGCGATATGCAAAAAGACATGATTGACAAGAAGATTCAGTTCTACGTTATCGACGCCTACAAAGTTGCTGAAGCAACTGGTATGGGCAGCCGCATTAACACCATCATGCAGACCTGTTTCTTTGCCATTTCCGGCGTGTTGCCCCGCGATGAAGCCATCGCCCACATTAAGACCGCTATTGAAGAAACCTACGGCGACAAGGGTGAAGCTATCGTCAAACGCAACTTTGAGGCTGTTGACGGTTCACTGGCGAACCTCCATAAAGTGGACTATCCCCACGAAGTCACCAGCGAGATCACTCGCCGCCCAGCCGTGCCCGAAGAAGCACCCGTCTTTGTCAAGGAAGTCCTTTCCATGATGATTGACCGCAAGGGTGACGAAATTCCCGTCAGCATGATGCCCGATGATGGCACTTACCCCTCAGCCACCACCCAATGGGAAAAACGTGATATCGCGCTTGAAATTCCCGTCTGGAACCCCGACCTGTGTATCCAGTGTGGCAAATGCTCCATGGTTTGTCCCCATGCCGCAATCCGCACCAAGGTTTATAAAGAAGAACTCCTTGCGGATGCCCCTGAAGGTTTCAAAAACAAACCCTCCAACTTCCGTGAATGGCGTGATGGCTACGCCTGGACCGTTCAGGTCTCCCCGCAAGATTGTATCGGTTGTGGTCTCTGTGTTGAAAACTGCCCCGGACGCGACCGCCAGAACCCTGAAAACAAAGCCATTTTGATGGGCGATAAAATGCCAATCCGTGAGCAGGAAATTGAAAACTGGAAATTCTTCCTCGACCTGCCCCTCATCCCACGCGAAGATATCAAACCAAACACCGTCAAGAACAGCCAATTGCTTGAACCCTTGTTTGAGTTCTCCGGTGCTTGTGGTGGTTGTGGCGAAACACCTTATCTCAAGCTTGCCACACAACTCTTTGGTGATCGCATGATCGTCGCCAACGCGACCGGTTGCTCCTCCATTTACGGTGCCAACCAACCCACCACACCATGGGCACAAAACGTTAATGGCTTAGGCCCCGCCTGGTCAAACTCCTTGTTTGAAGATAATGCCGAATTTGGCTTGGGTATGCGCCTGACGGTCAACAAGTTCAAACAATTCGCCTCTGAAATTCTCGAACGCAACGGCGAAAAGATTGGACCTGAACTCGCCAATGCCCTCCTCGAAGCTGATCAAAGCGACGAAGCCGGCATCATCGCCCAGCGCAAACGTGTCCAAGAACTGAAAGCCAAACTCCAGGGCGAAACCGAAGGTGAATTGCGCACCCTCTACACCCTGGCAGACTATTTGGTCAAGAAGAGTGTTTGGATCATCGGTGGAGATGGTTGGGCTTATGACATCGGCTACGGTGGTCTTGACCACGTGCTTGCCAGCGGACACAACGTGAATGTGCTGGTAATGGACACCGAAGTTTACTCAAATACCGGTGGCCAGAGCTCCAAAGCGACCCCATTGGCTGCTGTTGCCAAATTTGCCGCTGACGGAAAAGCCATGCCCAAGAAAGACCTTGGCATGATTGCAATGACCTACGGTAATATTTACGTGGCAAAAGTTGCTATGGGTGCCTCAGACGCGCAGGTTTTAAGAGCCTTCAACGAAGCTGACTCATACGACGGACCCAGCTTGATAATTGCTTACTCGCACTGTATCAACCACGGTATCGACATGAGCAAGGGCCTCGTCCAGCAGAAACTGGCAGTGCAGTCTGGCGTTTGGAACCTCTACCGCTACGACCCACGCCTGACCGAGCAAGGCATCAACCCCTTGCAACTCGACTCAAAAGAGCCGACTATTCCTGTGTCTGAATATGCCTACAACGAAACCCGTTATCGCATGTTGGTGAACCAGGACGAAGAGCGCGCTGAGATGCTCATGCAAATGGCTCAAAAAGATGCTGAACGCCGCTGGTTCATGTACTCACAAATGGCTGCAATGGACTATTCAGCCATGAAAAAAGACTAAGCGCTGATTAATTTCACGCTCTAAGGTAAAATAACGGTGGCGCAATAAAACGCCACCGTTTTCTCTTAAATTCATCCCCGCTTGTCATTCTTCTTTCAGGGGTCACCATATAAATGAGCAGCGAAATCGAGTAAAAATGTCAGTT
>JAAZIH010000019.1 GCA_012800995.1 Chloroflexota bacterium | reverse complement strand
GAGACCTAGCTTATCTCGTTCATCTCGTACCCATTTATGAAATGGGCCACCGATGATATCAAAGTCTTGATTAACAGCACCCGCTTTTGATTCACGAATAGTTTCAGCATACTGAGCCCTAAGCCAAGCCTTGATAAAAGTTTCGTCCCCTTTGTCATCGTCTTTTTTAAGGGAAAAGACTTTATTTTTCCATAGACCATTTAACTTCTTACGCTCGTTATCGTCCTTAATTTCAGATAATAAATATCCTTTTAACATTTCTGTTGATGTTAGACTAAGACCACGGTCATTCATAGTTATGAATATTTTGTGGGCATCTTGTTCTGTAGTGGCTACTATCTCGATGAAGAGGACTTTTTCAGCAAGCCAGTCACAGAAGTGTAAAAGCATTTTTTTCGTTATTTCATCATTGGGAAAAACATCGATAATATCGTTATATCTTTCATACAGGTTTTTTACAGACTCGCCTACATTTGTTGTATCAAAAGGCTGATCATTAAAAATTGCATTCATACAGTCTGATCTGTCGTCCACATTGATGTTGAAAGATTTTGTCCCATATGCTTCAGAAAAGATCATTTGCTCTATCATGCTATAGCTTTGTTTATTTGCGCGCAACTGATTATTAAGGTACATAAGGAGAAGTGTTAGCGAAGTCAGTCTTTGCTGACCGTCAATAATAGCATTTTCTCTTCCCGCAAGAACAATTGAGCCCATAAAATAGGCACTATAGTCTTGCACTTCCTGACGATCATGACCAGGTTCATAATTTTCTAAAAACTCTGATGTAAGGTCGTCAATAAGTTCTTCGATATGCTTTCTCTGCCACATGTATTCCCTCTGATAATAGTGAATGGAATACTTAGTATTTAGCAAAAGTTGCTTTAATTTTTTCGGAAAGCCCTCAATTTTTTTCATATGTTTCCTCCAACTCTTTATTGCACTCTATCTATTATCAACTCTGGCAAATTGTAACGCATATTTGACGCTTTAGTTCGAACGTTAGCCTTGAAGTATTCAAGTAAATAACACCATAAATGACTTAGCTATGCTATTAAGAGGGTATGTCTTATAGGCTAATCCATCCTTGGTCAATCCAGTATTGCGCGTCTGCGGAGGGCTTATCCGTTTTCTTGAGGAGGTACTTTTGCATGGCTTTGCAGATCTCAAAAAAGAACTTACCTTTCAAACTTAATCCTTTTGCTGGTTTGAGGTTTTTTAATGAACGAGCGAACGCTTCGGTTTTTCTGATGAATTTTTCGCGTCGTTTGGGTTTTAACTCCTCCCAAATAACACCATCTATCATACCAAAACCGAGTCTTTTGACGCGTGGTACACCCAGCCAGCTCATGCTTGTGGCAACGTCATCTTGGGCGCTACCGTTTGGCGCGCCAATGCTTTGGGTGAGAACAATCGCGGTTTTGGTGAACATCTTTGGTTCAGGACGGTGAACCATCCAGTGGCAGCCAAAATGATCCAGAAGGGTTTTAACATGTCCTGGTGTGCGTAAGACGACATAGACGGGATATGCCCATACGATTAAATCCGAGTTCACCATTGAATCCCAAATTGGCATCACTTTATCCGCATGCGGACATTTACTTTCGTGGACAAAAAAGCAAATTTTGCAACCGCGACAGAATTGGGGGTTGTCCCGTGGAAGGTAAAATTCCTGAATGTCGTTACCTTTACGAAGTTCAGATAAAAAGGCCTCTTTTAGGTGCCAGGTGCAACCTTTGACTTCTGTGCCCGTGATAACGGTTATTTTCATTTACTAATCCATTCACTTTATGCGGAAAAACCTTCGCGTTTGTAATCCACAAATCGGTATCCCGTGCCGCGTTCGGTGAGGATATAAACGGGGTTGCTGGGGTCTTTTTCGAGCTTTTTGCGTAAGTAATTGATGTAAAGGCGCACGTAATGGGGTTCGTTTTCGTATTCGTAACCCCAGACTTTGTTGAGGATTTGGTCGTGAGTCAGCACCCAGCCCGCGTTCTTTACCAAGTGGTATAGTAAGCGATACTCGGTGGGACGGAGTTGGATTAATTCGCCTTCAACCCAAACTTCATGACGATCAAAGTCAATCGTGAGGCGGTCATCAACGACGATTTTACCGGTTTCCTCATCCCCTCTGGCAGCGCTGCGACGTAAGACCGCGCGGATGCGACTGGTAAGTTCGCGCGGGCTGAAAGGTTTGGTGACGTAATCGTCCGCGCCAAGCTCAAGGCCTTGCACAATATCCGCTTCCTCGCTTTTGGCAGTCAGCATGATGACCGGAATTTGACTTTGCTCGCGGATGAGCTTCAAGACGGTAAAACCATCCATATCCGGCATCATGATGTCAAGCAGCACCAAATCGGGCAGAGTCGTGCGCAGTTGATCCATGGCTTGTTGTCCGTTCATGGCTTCAACGACATCAAAGCCATCATGTTCCAAATTAAGGCGGATGACTTTTACGAGACCGCGTTCGTCATCGGCAACCAATATTTTTTTCTTCGTCCCACTGGGGTTCATCAAACACCTCCTAAGATATCTTGACTAAAATGGCACTGATATTGTCAGTGCCTCCGGCATCATTCGCCATTTCAATGAGTGAATTGACCATTTTTTCGTAACTGCCACCATCGTTGATTCGCTTTGACAAGCTTTCCTGATTTACCAGTCCCCAAAGCCCATCCGAGCAAAGTAAAAGGGTACAGGGTTCGGTAATTTCTATATTTCCGATGTCGGCTTTGAAGCCTTCATTCTGCCCTAAGGCTCTGAAAAGAACATTGCGTTGAGGATGATCATTGGCATCTTCTTGACTGATTTGTCCCAGTTCGACCAAACGTTGTACCAGGCTATGATCCAGGGTAAGCGCTTTCAGGGGCTTTGTCGCGCTGGTGATGTAAAGGCGTGAATCGCCGACATGGGCGAAATAGAGCTTTTTATTGAGAACAAGGGCAACGGTGAGCGTGGTGCCACCACCTTTTACTTTTTCCAAAACCGTGTTGTGTGCTGTTTGGAGGGCTCCTTCAAGGATGGTGGCGATGGCTTCGTCGCTTAATTCTGTTTGACCGTCATGCAAAGGACCAACGAGGGTTTTGTGCAAACTTGCGGCTGTAGACTGGATGGCGACACTACTGGCTACATCGCCATACATATGACCGCCCATACCGTCAGCAACCATAAAAATGCCCAAAGTCGTATGGCTTTTTGGGAGCTGGGTTTTGATATTGAGCGCATAAATAGAGTCTTCCATGTGATTGCGGGTAATGCCCAATGATTGCGCCAGTTGAACTTCCAAGTGCAACGGGATGCTTTTGTTGGTGAAGGCGTTTATTTCGTCTAAGCTTTTATTTTTTCGTTTGCGATTGAATAATGACAACGTTGCTCCTCTGCAAGAATAATTAATTACTCAGGGAATGTTCTGTTTTACGCGTTCCAGGTAGTCTTCAGCAGCCCAACCTGAACGAGTGGCGTCATAAGGGGCTTCAAGTTGCCACCAGATGATGTCGTCAATCACTTCAGGTCCACCGATGACTTCAAACAGTTCCGCGTCCATGGCAAGAAAATTAATCGCTTGACCCCGCCCGGGACTACTACGAATGTTGAGTCCAAGTCCTTTTGTACCAATAACTTTTACAAAACTGCCGATACCGATAGTTCCTTCAGGCAGAATGTCGGGCGCGGATTGGGTGGGTGTGGGCAGTTCTGTGGGCGCGAAAACGGTTGGGGTTGCTGTTGGCGCAGGGATAATGGTGATATCGTAAACGGTATCTTCTTCGGGCTTGAGTGCGCTTTGAGCGCTTTTGTCGAAAATGATATAGGTTAAGCCCAGCAAGACCGCGGCAAAAAAGAGCGCGCCAAGAATGGCGAGAGGATGAATTCTGCGATTGTTGCTTTCGCTCATAAAATCTCCAGATATAATTATAGCTTATTAAAAGCGGGCGGTTCAGGAATAGCATGTAAAATGTTTTAAAATTGTATATACAAGTATTACCGTGAAATAAAGCGTGAAACAAAGCGTGTCCTTGTGAAAGCGGTGGTAAAATTCCCGTGATGTTGAATCGACGAAAAACCAGGTTTAAGTTTTCACGCCCAAAACGCCGATCGTACAGCTCGTATTCACGAAAACGCAGTTCTGGCGGTGCTTTGTTTGTGATGGCTGGATTGCTCATATTGGCGGCAATTGTTTTGACAGTCATTACTTTTATTCGCTTTAAATCTGTCGCGGTGGTCTATCCCAATGGGTCTGAGATTGGAGGCATTCCGGTTGGTGGGCTTTCGCGTCGCCTGGCTGAAGAACGTTTGCGAGAGGCATATGGTATTCCCGTCGAGTTGAATTATCGAGGCGCCAGGGTGCAGTTTAGTCCGCAAAGTCTGGGTTTGACGCTAAACGTAGACGATGTGCTGAATCAAGCTGATAATCAAAACCCGGGTGCCACCTGGTGGAATTACCTGTGGGGCAAGATAGAGACCCCCAAACCCTTTACCCTTTCCATGCAGTTCAGTCAGGAGCAGGGCATTATTAAGCAAATGCTGGAGGAAACCTTTCCTAACCGTTATGACCAAGCCGCCAGCGCTACAGTACCTATGGCTAACGCCTACGATGTCGTGCCGGGCGAGCCTGGGTTGCAGATGGTTCAGTATGACGAAGCTATTAGCCAAATAGAGGCTGCGTTGCGCTCGCCTAATCAGCGTGTGGTTCAATTGCATGTTGAGGAAACACCTGCTTTGGCAATGTCCTGGGAAAATCTTGAAATCAAACTGCGCCAAACGTTTCGAGAAGAGAACTTTAACGGTTTGGTCGAAATCTATTTGCAAGATCTGCAGGATGGGCGTGTGATGCACTTTGCCACACGCGGTGGGGTGGATGTGCCTGTGGATGTGGCATATTCTGGAGCGAGCACAGTCAAGATTCCGATTATGGTTTCAACGATGCGCCGGTTGTCTGATCCCATCCCGGCAGCCGCCAGCACCTGGATGAGATCCATGATTCAGGATTCACTCAATCCTCCGGCTGATGGACTGATGAAAAACTATATGGATAATAATACCGGGCCTTTGATGGTAACTGATGATATGAAAGAGCTTGGCTATCAAAACACGTTTTTAGCAGGCTTTTTTGAACCCGGATCACCCCTTTTGCGAAAGATTGAAACACCAGCCAATACGAGAAGAGATATTT
Source organism: Chloroflexota bacterium (assembly GCA_012800995.1). Taxonomy (GTDB): domain Bacteria; phylum Chloroflexota; class Anaerolineae; order Anaerolineales; family Anaerolineaceae; genus Mesolinea. Next base: position 895 of record JAAZIH010000019.1, on the reverse strand, counting down.
ACATTAATCCCGACCTTTACAACCAGACCGTGCCCTCAGAAATTGGTGATTTGTTGGCGAAGATCTATCGTTGCGCGACTTTTGATGGAGCTGAATATACCCTTTTTAGCGGTCAGGTGACGCATGAGGAATGCCGAACAATGGTTGATAACCTGCTATCAAACCGAATGGGAGCATTGATAGAAGTTGGCACTTCTGTTGAAGCCCAGGTCGCTCATAAGCATGGCTGGACGAATGCCCTGGATGGACTCATCCACTCGATTAGCGATGTGGGCATTGTCTATTCTCCGGGCGGAAATTACGTTTTGGTGATTTTCATCTACTCAGAAAACCAAATCCTCTTTGATCACGGGAATCTTCTTTTTGCGCGACTATCGCAATCCATTTATAATGCATATAATCCTTATCAGCAGGCCATCGTTTACACTGAATAGCCTAAAAAAGGAAGTAGGATGCGACTGATCATGACCCACGAACAAGCTGATCTGGACGCGCTGGCTTCGTTGCTTGGCGCGCATATCCTGTCGCCTGATGCTTACGCCCTTTTGCCACGCCAAATCAATCGCAACGGACAGGCTTTTTTGCGTAAATATGGACATAAGTTGGCTTTTTCGCGGATTAATGATTTACCTCGCGGCGATATTAAGGAAATTGTTTTGGTGGATACCCAGTCGATGGTTACGCTACGTGGGATTACGCGAGAGACCAAAGTGAGTGTGATTGATCATCACCCGCGCAAGAGCCAGGAACAAGCCGACTGGTCTTACGAAGTTCATGAGACGGGCGCTTGCACGACTGTTTTGGTTGAAAAAATCATCGACGCTGATTTGCGGGTCAGCCCTGAAGAGGCAACGCTTTTGCTTCTTGGAATTTACGAGGATACGGGCTCGCTCAG
>JAAZIH010000107.1 GCA_012800995.1 Chloroflexota bacterium | reverse complement strand
TGGCGAAAAGCCCTTCCGCGAACGCAAACCTTATAAGCCTAACCAAGGTCCACCCCGGGATAAGAACCCTGACCGCGGTCAAAAGTCTTATGCCAAATCTCAGGACAAGGCTCGCAAACCTTTCCCAGGCACTGACAAAAAGGACAAACATGGAAAACCCAATTGAAATTCCGTACTTACTAAAACTCATCGGGAGTGTCTTCCTGGCTTTAGTACTCCTTGGTATAGCCTTGATTCTCATTAAAAAAACCAAGGACAAACGCGAGCAAAACACAATCGTCAAAAGCCGCGAAACGCTTAAGCCTTTCCCTCAAACCGCGACTCTGCCAAAAAACGCTTTAACGCCCAGCCAGGGCACCATCGAAGAACGGACACAAACCATTCGTGAGCACTACCGTGCCTGGCTCGAACGCTATATTTTGCCAACATATGATGCTCGCGCCGCATTTGTGCGCGTGGGTGTTGAACGCAAACGTCTGCGCTACCAGGTGAGTACCACCTCTCTTGCGCAGAGTTTTGCCATGATGCAATCTGTGCTGATGTCCGGAGATGACCTTACCGCGCCGGAGCGTTTTGAACGTTTACTCTCCTTTGCCATCGCCTACCCCAGCAACCACGACGAAAATCTCAGCACCTGGTACACCCTACCCGATATGAGCGCGCCAGCACGCCTTGAAGCCGATCCGCACGCTGAAAGCTGGATCGCCTACAGCCTGCTGATGGCAAAAAAGCAATGGGCGGAAGGCAACAACTTTGACTATGAGCGTGTCCTCGATTATCGTCTCAGCTCTTTGCTGACCCTTCAAAAGGATATCGACCCAAGCGAGCACAAACGCGCTATTTATACCCCCGTATTTTTCGACGCCTTCGCTAAGCGCAAGAATGGCGAAGCCTGGTGTGGCATTGCACGTGATATGCGCGCGGAATTAGCCGAACACGTCAAAGATGCCAAATTCGCCTTGGATGGCTCAGCGGAAGAAGCCTGGTTAGCCTTTAGCGCCTGGCAAGTGGGGCTGGCCGGCCTGATTTTGCAGGACGACACCCATCTCAATTTAGCCACGCGGTTCGAGAGCCTCGTTTATGATGCGATTAAAACCTTGCCAACAATCCTTGACAAGGATGAAGGAGATGGCTTAAGCCGCCTGAGGCTCTTGGCATCCTGCGCGCCATTGGCCATGCTTCAGAACGACCAGGCACTGGTGGATAAATACTGGCAGGTTTTAAGTACTTACGATGCCAGGGAACGCGACACCATCGGCGAAAGCCTACGTCTGCTGTCCTTAATGGCTATGAATGGCAACGTTTGGCGCTTAGAGGAATAGGCTCTTTTCTTAAAAATAACTGCAGAGCTCAACTCAAATAGGGGTTATGCGCTTTTTCCCAGCCTACGGTCGTGGATGGTCCATGCCCGGGGATGAGTGTGGTGTCGTCTGGTAAGGTAAATACCTGCTCGCGGATGGATTGCGTCAACACCTTGAAGTTGCCCCCTTCAAAATCCCAGCGACCGATACCTTCCCTGAAAATAACATCGCCCACGATCGCGACTTTGGCATCCGCCAAATAATAGACCACCGAGCCCGGCGCGTGCCCGGGCGCGAAGCGCGCCTCTGCTATTTCAGTGCCTTCGCCAAAGCCCAGCTTTTCA
>JAAZIH010000018.1 GCA_012800995.1 Chloroflexota bacterium | reverse complement strand
GAACAAGTCCCCAGCGCATATAGACGACATTTCGCGAGTCAGCAAAGGGTACCGTGGCGATGTATTGAGATGGTGCGATATTATAGCGCTTCTCCCATAGCTCAGGCATAGTGCCTAAATTCAGCTTCATCTGTAGCTGTTCAGCATCAATCGCCATTGTAAACCTACCGCACACCATCACTCCTGTTATTAGACATGAAAAGCAATTAAAAAAGGCAGCAATGCTGCCTTTTTATTTAATAAGCTAAATTATCTGGATTTTTCCAGTAGCCATTCAATCAACAATTCTAACTCGGTGTATCCTAGATTGAGATTTAGATGATCTGGGTTCTGGAACAGTTCACGCCATTCAGCTTCGGTCTTGTTTTGAGACAAAATGAAATCGATGGTGTGTTTGTCGCCAAGAAGACCTTTTACCCACTCTTCCATTTCAGCATCGAAAGTGGGGCTGTTTTTATCAATGGGGTAGGTTGATTGCATAATGCTAAGCTGTTCATCAACAGGATAAACAACTTCGCCTGTTGTTTGGGACTCACCGCCAGTAGTTTGATCTTCTGATGCCGACGAGCCAACCATGGGTATTGCCACTGTAGAACCAGAGTCTTTTGCTTTCTTACACGCAACGAGGGTAACGCCTAAAACAAATATCACCAAGAGGATTAACGAAAGTCTTTTATTCATAAACAACTCCTTTGTTTCTATGCCTAATTATAGCCTGATTAACAATTTTTTACTCATTAGCGACAAAACTGCCCAGGATATACACCTAAGGCAAGTCAGCTACTGATGTGAAATACTCCTCAGTCAGTCCCTGACTGGTCTCAGCATTCTTCAGTCGGATTTTGCCAGAAATCAAGGGGTATTGCTCGCTTAGCACTTCCAACATTCCACGTGCGACTCGCCTAATCGAAAAGTGGGCGTTGCCAGCTGTGCGCAGACTGATGAAATGGCTCAGAGCGCGCAAATTGGTCTGGCACAAGACACGACGATTATAAGCATTTGGCACAACATAAGCTGCCACCTGCGGATTCCATTGAGCAATAAACTTAAAGACCTCATTCGCTTTACGCATGATAGCGCGATATTCGTCCTCAATACCTGCTTCAGTTATCGCTAATGGCACACTATAACCCAAGTGAGTGTTAAGATCCTGTGGAGTCTGGCTCATCATGCGATGGCGTTTGAACTCAAAGTAAGCGCCCTGGTCCATGATCAAATCAAAATTCACATTGGCATATTCGAGTTCGCGAATGGGCACATCAAAGGCTCCCATACCTTCAAAAATCGCGTCAACAAGCGCTTGCTTATCTTCAGATGACATCTTCATCACATGATCAAGACATTCCTGGTAACTGTGATCACCAAAACGATATAAAGTGGCTGCCAGAATGCGCTCCTCGCCTTGCTCTTCAAAATTGAACATCTTACACCACTCAAGCTGAGTGGGGGTATCAATGCGATTGGCAAACCAGCGGCAGTGATCGCGCAATGCTGGCAGATGTTCAATTGCATCAGCATACTTAACCAAAGTGGGCAATTCTTCTGTTGAAACACGTTTAATTTCCGCGCCAATTTGTCTGACTTCTTCAAGCTCTGAAGAGAGCATTTTCTTAATCGCGTATTCAAGAGTGCGCGCGTTCATGGTCACGCCCACATTCGCCATTGCTGCCATCGGAAGCACAAATCTTGCCACATCAACCGCTTTCACGCGGGCACGATTAGCCCACGCGCGATCACTTTCCTTTTCTTTACGAGGTGTGTTCGCTTCACCCCAGGGACGGAGCGCCTCCAAGGCTTTGGCATAAAAATCAAAATTTGCACGCATATAGTTGCGATATGGCGCTTCAAACTCAGTGCCGATAATCTCTGGCGGCACCACAAAAGCGTTTGGATCCCATTCTTGATAACGGGTTGATTTTTCGGTATAGGATGCCAATCGGTTCGCTTCAACAGTTTCAATCGCCAGACGAGAAACATTTTCGAGCGCGAGATGCAATACAGCATGTTCTGCAACGCTGGAATGACCATAACCAACAATCCATTTCTCACTAAACTGTCGGCTTTCGTCATCATTAAGCTCATTGGCGATTACATCAAATGGCTCAGGCGAACGCGAGGTTTTCGCGAAAGCAACAGCGATGGTTTCAGCGCCAAACTGCCTGGGGCTCAATCTATAAACTCTTCTATTTAAGTCCATTTTCAAAAATCCTCCTGGTAACGGTTTTGTCTTCCTCAATTTGATTCACTAAATCCTGCACCGAATGAAATTTCTTTTCCGGGCGCAGCCATTGTATAAATTCTACCCGCAAATCTTCACCGTAAATATCATCATCAAAATCCAAAATGAGTGTTTCAACGCTCAGCTCAAAATGCTCACCGAATGTTGGTCGAATGCCAACATTGGTAACAGCTGGATAGTTCTTTTTCCGAAGATGGGCGATGGTGGCATAAACACCTTTTTTGGGCAAATATTTATCAGGGTCAAGCTGTAAATTTGCGGTTGGAACACCAATTGACTTGCCAACACGCTCACCACTAATCACTCTCGAACACATTGCGTAGGGCCGACCCAAGAGTTGCGCGGCTTCATCCACTTTGCCATCAGTCAATGCTAATCGAATGCGTGAAGATGAAACTGGACTGCCCTCAAGTAAAAAGGAAGGAAAAATCACAAGTTCGATTGCCATATCCTCACACAAGTCAGCCAAAAGCTCTATTGTGCCCTTTCTTTGACGACCAAACGCGAAGTCAGTGCCAACCACGATGCCCTTTAGATTGATATGTCGCATTATTTCAACTAAGAATGTCGCGGCATCCATGCATGCCATCTTTTCATCAAAATCAAGTGTTACAACGTCATCAACACCAAGCTTCGAGAGAATGCCTGTTTTT
>JAAZIH010000106.1 GCA_012800995.1 Chloroflexota bacterium | reverse complement strand
CTTGACTGGCAGCAGCTTTGGCTTGAACGATATCCTCGTAAATGTTACCCGTGGCAACGATGACGTAGAGCAAGGGTCCTTGCTTATCACCAAACTCATTTAGCTTGGCTTCACGATGGGCGCGGTTGCGCGCGATGCGCTCAAGCGCGGGCTGGGCGTGTTTATCCGCCCAAAGTTGCACCTCAAAAGGGACTTGTGGTTCAACCTGGGTTAAATCCAATTCGCCTTTGGCAACGGCTTCAGCAAGCTGCTGAGGCGTTTTGCCGGTTGCCAAGGCAGCCTGACCCAGCCAAAATGCCGCGCCGTGTCCCAATACATTGTGTTGTTGAAGGTGGTCAACAACGATATTTGGGAGGGGGACATCGGTTTCATCTACGCCATCAATGCCATAAAGACGGCAGATAGCGCGTTCGACGGTGGTGGTAGTGAATTGATCGAGATAGAGCTGGGTATCATCGCTGATGATGCGCGCCGCTTCGCGCGCTTTTTCTACCTTGACCCAATCGAGATTAAGGTTTGCCATTGATAATTTGATCCTTCTTCCAAATAGATTTCATCTTTCTAATTAGTTCTTCATCCATGCCCAAAAGTTCAGCCACGCGAATAGCGCCAGAGGGCACATCGGTATGAGCGCTGACTTCTGACAGGCGGTAGTCCATTAAGTTTTGAATAAAACGCACCCGTTCAAGGTCTTCTTTGCTGTAGTCGCTGTCTTTTTGCGCTTTGGCAGAGATGTTTTCAGCTTGCCAGTTGGGCAGTTGATAGAGTTCTTCCGGGCGAATGCCGCGAATTTGATAAAAACGGATGCCTTTGGCGGGGTGTACCTGGTAATGTGTGGCAATCAGGAAGATGCTTGGGCTAAGCCCATAAGCTTCGCAAAGGGTCTGCACAATCGCGCGCGCTTCAGCGGGGTTGGTGCCGCGCGCGGGTTCGTCCATAATGATTAATCCCCGTCTTCCCTGACTATAACGATAATGATTGCGTATTTTTACCGACTCAAGCCCAAACGAAGAAAGCCCCTTATTCAGCTCACCACTTTGGCTTGAGTCGAAGGCGAAAAAGTCAAAAAGCGGTGTACTCAATGCCTGGCAGACAGGGAAATAGCCCATTTGAGTGATGAGGAGATTGATAAAAATGGTTTGCAGTGCCACACTTTTGCCAGCCATGTTCGCTCCGCTAATCACGGTGCTACCGGGTTCCAGACGAATGCTTTGTGGGCTAAACTGAGTGCCCTGGCTCTCCAGCTTTTGGGCGATGGTGGGATGAACCGCTTCATGAAGCTCGGCGGGCTGTTCATCCGCGACCAGTGTAGGCCGGCAGGCGTTCCATTTAATGGCGAGTTCGGCTTTTGCCAGGCGAAAATCAAGCATCGCGCAGGCCTTCGCGTTGGCTTTGAGCATGGGAAGATGGGTTTGCAAGGCTGAGCCAAGCTCCTGGCGAATGCGGTCTTCTTCGTTGCTCTCGCGCGATACCAACAAACTGCGCTGGCGCATGAGGCTCGGACGATCAGCCATTTTGGCTTTGGCGATGTCGATTTCAAGTTTGCGCTTTTCGGCGCGAATTTCTTTTAATAATTTAGAATAATCGCTGTAAATATGAAAACCAGGGCTTTTGCTGCCGGATGGTTCCAGGATTTGAGCTGCTTGTGTGCAGTCTTCAAAAGCAACGTGGGCATTTTGTTTGAGTTCTTCAAGTGTATTAAGCTTGCTGAAAATAAGCATGGCACTTTTTAGTTCAAAAAAGTTTGTGTCACTGAGTAATTTGCCTTTTTCAAGATAAGATAAGGTGCCTTGCAACTCACGAAGGCGCATCAGCTGGCTTTGCGCCTCAATCACTTCGAGGTCGTTTTTTGCCACAAGCGGGATGAGCCCGGCAATCGCATCAAGTTCATTTTGTAAAACCTGGCGTTCGTTTGGACGGTAGATTTTGCGTTGGTTGCGCAAGCGGATGCCTTGTGGAGAGCGACACTGGCAGGCATCCAATATTTCACGGATGCCCGATTTGCTTTCTTCTTCTCGAGAGATGAAAAGGCTCACACAATCTCCTTATACCAAAGCTGTGCCCAGGTCGAGTACCGGGATATTGGTCACCTGGCGTAAGGCTGTTTGCATCGCGACTGAGTCAACCGGCGCGCCATCACTGCGGCTGGGGTTGAAACAGATGAGATTGACTTGCAATGGTTGCAAAACAGCACAGTTAATTTTACGTGATTTCAGCCGTTTAAGTGTTCTTGAATTGATAAAAAGGCGCGTTCCATCTTCAACCGATAAAGTCAGATAACGAAAATGTTTATCCTTGAGAAGTTCATTAATAACTTCATCGGTAATGGCACCACGCAGAAATAAGTGCTGAATGCCTTCGCTGATGAGCGCGGCAATTTCGAACGAATGTCCCAATAGGGTGGGCAATTTTAGCTTTTGAATCTGGGTCTGTCCGTTTTTACTGGCAAGGCTAATAACACGCGCATCGGGTGATTGGCTAATGGCATCGTTTAGCATATCCCTTTGTTGCGGATTGAGTTCAGGGAGGCTTAAAAGTTCCAGGGTGTGCGCCACATGTTCAGCAAGTTCACTGGGAATAGCACTCGTTTCGCCACTGGTAACGAGGATAATGTTTTGGGTGATACCACCACCAGCCTGAGATCGCCGGCTGAGCGCGCCATCAATAATGTAAAGGCAGTCTGGCGCGATTTGGCGCAAGAGCTGGTCAATTTGAGTAAGGTCACTGGCTGAAGAGGGTCCCGCCAGTTCAATGTAGCCATCGCTTATCGCCCGGCAAATGACGATTTCGCCAAAAGCAGTGCGCACGCCACTCAATGCCAGTACGTCCAAAAGCACGTCACTGCGCTGCATGGCATTTTCGGCGGTCGCCAGCAAGGTGCCAGCGTAAACGTAAATACGCGGTTTGGCACGTCCGCTCACCACATCTTCGTCTTCGCCATCACGCCCGATGGAGGTTAAAGCCAATGGGCGTGCAATACCGGCATCACGCCAGGCGGCGATGATGTGGTTCAGGCAAGTTGTTTTGCCGGCATTTTTGCTGGTGCCAACAATCGCCAGGGTTTGCAGGTTTTTCAGCCCTGCCAGTTCAAGGAGCTCCATTCCTCTCGGCGGAGCTCCTTTACCCGTTTTATTAATGGTTTAATCCTTCCTTTTTCGACGGCTACGCAAAAGACCCTCAGGTTCAAGCGTGGTTTGATTGCCACTTAATAATCCAGAAACACCGATTTGACTTTTGTTGCATTCCGCGCAATGACAGTTGTCTTTGTAGTCTTCCGGTTCAGTGTAGGTCGTAATAACGCCTTCAAAGTTGCGTAAAACAACATGCCGCGTACCTTGCGAAATGAGATATTCCGGCTGAACTGGAATCTTGCCGCCACCACCGGGAGCGTCCACAACAAAGGTGGGAACACAATAACCGGAGGTATGGCCACGCAAACCCTCGATAATCTCAATGCCTTTACTGACCGACGTGCGGAAGTGGCTGATACCCAGCGAAAGATCGCACTGGTAGATATAGTAAGGACGCACACGGATATACGCCAAAGCGTGAACCAGGTCTTTCATCGTGTGCACACAGTCGTTTACGCCACGCAAGAGCACACTTTGGTTGCCCAGCGGTATGCCCGCGTCTGCCAGCAAGGCGCATGCCTTTTGAGCTTCGGGGGTGATTTCGTTGGGGTGGTTGTAGTGTGTGTTAAGCCATACCGGGTGGTATTTCTTCAACATTGCCACCAGTTCCGGCGTAATGCGTTGGGGCATGACCACGGGCGTGCGCGTGCCTAAGCGGATAATCTCAACATGGTCGATTTCGCGTAGTTTTTTGAGGATGTACTCTAATTTATCATCACTTATTAAAAGTGCATCACCGCCCGAGAGCAACACGTCACGGACGGCAGGTGTATCGCGGATGTAGTCGATGCAGGCGTCAATTTCAGCCAGGGTGCGGGCGCCATCGCGTTGACCAGCCAAGCGGCGGCGCGTGCAGTGGCGACAGTACATAGAGCACATGTCGGTGATGAGGAAGAGTACGCGGTCAGGATAGCGGTGTGTGAGACCGGTTACAGGTGAGTCGCCATCTTCTTCCAAAGGGTCAACCAAGTCTTCAGGGCTGCGGTAAGCTTCGGCACCCACCGGCACTGATTGCGCGCGCACAGGATCATGTGGGTCGTCAGGGTCGATGAGACTCAGATAATAAGGGGTGATTGCCATTCGGAAATTTTCCAGGGCTTTTTTAACACCTTCTTCTTCTTTTGTGGTGAGGGGGATGTATTTCTTGAGCGTTTCAAGGTCGGAAATACGATTGCCCACTTGCCAGTGCCAGCTGTTCCACTTCTCATCAGGCACGTCGGGGAAGAGTTCCTGCCTTCGCGCGATGCCAGCTTTGTTTATATATTTATCTTCGGCTTTCATCTTATTCCTTTACTAAAGATAGTTCTGTTCAAAAATCTTGCGCAATTCGGGCGATTCACGCAGGATTTCCAGGGTGACCAAATCATGGTCTTTGGTGTAGCCATTGCCGATAATCATCGAAACGTCCTTGCCAACGCCCTCAGCGCCAAGCGCGGCACGGGTGAAGCTGGTTGCCATGCTAAAGAAGTAAACCAATCCACCGTTGCGCACGGGCAAAATGGTTGACATTTCCGTACCGGGGATGTTTACAACGTTGATGGCAACGTCATATTCCTTACCGTCGTTGGCTTCAAGCGCTTTTTCAAGCACGTCAACAGGGCTGGCAGCATCAGCGACAAAGTATTTATGCACCAGCTTATTGCTGAGCAAAAGTTCTTCGTATTTGTTGTTACGACTCATGCCCACCACGTTGCCAGCTGGACCAACACGCTTCATGGCTTCGTAGCCACAAAGCATACCGCTTTTGCCACCCGCGCCAAGAATGAGCACGGAATCACCAGGCTTGACGATGTTGGCGGTTTGAGCAGGCGCGCCAGCGACATCCAATGCGGCCATGGCAAGGGCTTCGCTCATGTCATCTGGAAGTTTGGCATAAATGCCGCTTTCAAAGAGGATAGCGGTGCCTTTGACATCCACACGGTCAATGTCAGGATGAATCTCATAGATTTCCTCTAATTTTAGGGGGGTCAAAGAAAGCGATACCAGAGTGACAATGCGATCACCCACTTTAAGGTCACGGTCTTTGAGGTCCGGACCTATCGCAGCGATGCTGCCCATCAAAACCCCACCCGATCCGGTGACTGGGTTTTGCATTTTGCCTCGTTCATTGACGATATCCATAATCATTTGCTTGACGGTATCTTTGTCTTGCTCCGAGGCAGTCCAAAGCTGAGTGAAGCTTGCTGAGTCGATGTTTAAGGCAGAAACTTCAATGAGAATTTCGTTGTCGTAAATCTCAGGGCTGTTATCAATTTTATGTGCAGCCTGGGGTAATAATCCTTTGGGTTCTATAACGCGATGCGCGCCGTATTTGTTACCTTTTGCCATTTTTATCTCCATTCCTATTGTTTTCGAGCGGGCATGCCCAAGATCTCGCGGGCTTCGTCTGGTGTGGCGATTTCGCGTCCTAATTCTTTGGCGAGACGCACGACACGTTCAACGAACTGTCCGTTGCTTTCGCCGTTCACGCCACGGGTATATTGCAGGTTATCTTCAAAACCCACGCGGATGTGCCCGCCCATGGCTAAAGCCATAAAGGTCAAGGGCAACTGTGTGCGACCAACACCAGAGACGGTCCAGGTGGCGCCTTCAGGCAGGGATTCGACCAGGAACAAAAGGTCTCTTGGGGTTCCGGTCGCGCCACCGTTGACACCCAAAACGATGTTAAAGTGATGGGGTGGCAGAATGTGACCACGGCGGATGAGGCGTAACGCCATATCGATGTGGCTTTTGTCAAAGCATTCCAGTTCAGGTTTAATGCCACGTTCGTTCATGCGCGCGGAGAATTCGATAATCATGTTTTCAGTGTTGACAAAGATTTCGTCACCACCAAAGTTGAGCGTACCACAATCAAGACTTGCCATTTCGGGGTTCAGCTCGGTGGGTTGTAAGCGTTCTTCGGCAGTCATACCCGTCGCGCCGCCGGTGCTGGGCTGAATGATGACATCTGGACAAGCTTCCCGGATAGCGTCAATCAAAACACGAAAGCGCTCGCGATCCTGGGTGGGCGTGCCATCGTCCCAGCGGGCATGCAGGTGAATAATTGCTGCGCCGGCGTCGTAAGCTGATTTGGCTTCACGCACGTATTCCTCCACGGTGTAGGGCACCATGGGGTTCATTTCCTGGGTCACTTCCGCGCCACTGATGGCGGCGGTAATGATAACTTTATTTGACATATTATCTGTTTCCTCCGTTTAGTTAAAGCGTTGTTTGTTTTTGGGAACGATGCAGATGCCTTCAGCCTTGCAGACCAAAATGGGTTCTTCAAGGACTTCGGCAGCTGAATCGGATATTTCGGGTTTGGGGGCAATGACTTTCCAGGCTTCAAAAACCATCTTGCGGGATGTATTGCCTTCGCTTTCAATCCAGCCTTTGGCTTCAATGAAGTCGCCAGCGTAGACCGGGGCATTAAACTCGATATTGCTATAGGCTCTAAAGAGGCCTTCGTCACCGTCACGGCGGATAAGCAACTCTGTGGCAACGTCGCCAAAAAGCTTGAGCATAAAGGCGCCATCAACGAGACCACCGCCATAATGGGCGTTTTCGGCACCGATTCTAATTCTGATTGTTGATTCGATCATTTTCATCTCCTTTGCGGGCTTGTTGTTTCTTAAGTAACAAGCGCTATGTGATTTTATACGTTCACATAGCGCTCCATGTTCACACATGACAGTGGCACGTTCTTAGACCGGCACACCAAGGCCGAAGAGAGGACTCTCTTTTGGCCCTTCGGCGACGGATAATTCGATTCTTTCTTCAGTCCTGAAGCACACAAAGTTTCTACACGATCCGCCGCGCCTCTATTGAGTTTCAATTGTAAAATAACTCTTAACGAGTCACAGTTATTATAGCCGTAAATTCAATTCTTGATAAGGGTTTTCGTGAAGTTTTCTCCTGTGAAAATCATTTTTCCAGGATTAACAGGCAAAAAATGTAATTAATGCCATAAAATAGCGAAAAAAGCGAGTAGGGTTTTGTACCCTACTCGCAAAATTAACATCAAAGCAAATGTTTTCTATTCTCCGGAATTCTTGTTAGACTTCCCCCAAGTCTGCTAAAATTTCCAGTCGTTTATCGTTGAGCATTTTATTGATAGTCATAGCACCACTCTTTCTGACTTACTTATCTAATAATGCTGGATCTTCTTCTATCACAGTTTCTTGTGGGACATAGTCTGGATTTTCAGCAGTACGTTTGAAAAGCTCTCGATCAAGCTCGTTTTCGCTGTCTGCTACCAGGATTGCTGAGAAGATATCCGAGTCGACGTTCAGAATGGTGCGCAAGGCGCCAACGAACCAACCCACACCGGCGAAGATAGCAATGCTTTCAATGGGGAGACCTAACTGTGGAACGATAATGGCCAGAGAAACCAAGTCCGCGCCAGG
>JAAZIH010000017.1 GCA_012800995.1 Chloroflexota bacterium | reverse complement strand
ATACGATGACGAACGTGGTGCTGTGCATATCCCAGACACATTCAACGGTTATATTTGGGTCAATTACGAACGTTTGCAATCTGATTGGGATGAGTTCGCAGGCACTTATTTGCTTATTTTTGAACCAGAAGATGAAGCCAAGATCCTATCCCTTTTGGGTGAGCAAGCCGACCCAGCCTATAATCTGGACTACACACTTGATAAATTCCGCACAAAATTAGAGAACTCAGAGCGACATGAGCAATACTTCATTTGGTATACCTTGGGTGAGCTCCTGGTCATGAAGAAGGATTATGTTGAAGCCGCTAAAGCCTTTGACGAAGCCTTCGCTGTTTATGGCTGGCTGCCACTTGATGACCGTCCCTGGCGTATGCTCTGGTATCAGGTAGGTCCTTATGAGGCTTACTATTACACCGGACGCTATGATGACGTCGTCAGTCTGGCTTACAAAACAGTCACAGACGCCTCAGAACCAGCTCTTCCAGAAACCTTTTTATGGAGCGCCCGCGCGCAAATTAAAAAAGGAAACATTGGCACTGCCACTTTTGAGCTCAAACGCGCTTTGCAATATCACCCAGGCTGGGAACCCGCCCTGGCAGAACTCAAAGCACTTGGCGTTGAGCCTTAATACCCTAAAGACACGAGATAAGTTATGACAGAAGCAAAAGAAGCATTAAATAATCAATTAAAAACCAAAAGTATTTGGCGAAAACCCTGGATTTACTTAGGCATCCTGGCGGGCATCGTCATTCTTGGCTTAATCGCCTACCAATTGCCACCCATCCGGCATCGGGTTGATAGCCTTTACTCTAAAATTTATTACAAGTTCAATCCACCCTCTGCTGCAGTTTTTAATCCCAGCCAACAGGGCACGATTGAAGCCATTATCAACAAAACCCAAACTGCTGGCGCGCCAGTTGCCACGGAAGCGCAACTTGAGACAGATACGATAACAACTGAAATTAGTTCTGAGCCCACCGCTATGCCAGAACCAAGCGCGACACCCACGCCCTATCCCGTGCCCGCGTCTTATGCCATTTCTGGCATGGGTATTGAATATCAAACCTTCAATAACTGTGGTCCTGCGAATGTGTCCATGAACCTCAACTTTTGGAATTGGGCTACCAACCAGGAAGAAATGCGCTTGGCACTGCGTACTCACGATCATGACCGTAACGTGATGCTTTCGGAAATGCGTGATTATGTGAATAACAATATCAGTAGTCTCCATGCTATATTGCGCTATGGCGGCGACATGCAAATCATCAAAGCTCTGGTTTCGGGTGGCTATCCGGTTTTATTGGAACGCGGACACACTGATCCGGACGATGGATGGATGGGACATTACAGTATTATCCACGCCTATGATGATACCACTCAAACCGTGGTCAGCAACGATACACTTTTGGGCACTATAACGCTAAACTATGATGAGCTGATGATGGATTGGCGTCATTTTGACGGCATTTATATTGTCATCTTCCCAGCAGACCGCGAGCAGGATGTGCTGGAACGCATCGGCGTTCACGCAGATACCACGGAGAATTTAAGGCTCAGCCTTGCCGCCGTTGAAGAACGCATTCCCTTTGAAACAGATCGGGAACTTTTCTTTGCATACTATAGCAAAGGTCAGCTCTTGGTAGAATTGGGCGATTATGTATCAGCCGCCCAGGCTTTTGACCAGGCCTTTGGTGTGTATGGGCAACTGGATATGGGAGCGCGACCATGGCGCATGACCTGGTACCAAATTGGCCCATACCAGGCCTACTATCATTCGGGTCGTTATCAGGACACTTTAGCCCTTGCGCAACAAACGCTCAATAACAGCCGTGATCCAAAAGCTTTGCCCGAAACCTACTACTGGGCAGGCATGGCATCAGCAGCTTTACAACAATACGAGAACGCGCGCGACTATTTTAATAAAGCGCTTGAGTTTCACCCGAATTGGCAGCCCGTTCTGGAAGCGATGGCGAACTTGCCATAGCATGATTTAACACCAACACAGAGCTAAAAGGCTAATACCAGATTAGCCTTTTAGCTGAATTAGTTGCGACCAATATAACGAAAGCAGTGTGATGAAGATGAGAAAAGGTTTTTCTATTTTATTATCCGGACTTTTATTGTTCTCTTTTACGGCTTGTAACCTCATTAAGGACAGCTTAAACAGGCTCAAATCGCCCGACCAACAGGCAAAAGAAAGCTCAGCGCTTGAAACGGAATCTGCCACACAAACTCCAACAGTTCTGCCCGAGCCAGAACCCACCGCCACGCCCGAAGAGCCCGCAATTGACGCGGCGAGAGCTTACCTCGATACCCTTGAATACTTTTACCAGTTCATTGTCACTGGCAACACTGACATCGATCATAAATATGGTACTGTGGGTATCGCGGAACAAGCAAGTTTTAGGTCAACGGATGAAGCACTTGAAAGCACAGGATTTGCCATCATCGACTTAAGCGGAGACGGGCTGCCTGAATTAATTATCGGTGAAATTGTTGTAGACACAGAACCTAACAAGCTCATCGCCCCCATTTATGCTGTATTTACTCTGCAAGACAACGAACCCGTGTTAACCTTTTCGGGCTGGTACCGAAATGCTCACTTTTATCATGGTGATGGCAGGTTTTACCAATATGGTTCAAACGGCGCCATATATCAAGTCAGTGGGATTTACAAACTTTCATCAGATGGCTTGAAGTTGAACTGCGAACATTTCTTCTTTTCTTATGAAAAAGACGAGTCGTTAACTGAAATCGGATATTACTACAACACCATTTGTAAGGATGACAAGTCTATTTCAGTGGAAATAAGCGAAGAAGAAATCGTAGAAAAGAAAAAGGAACTAGCAAGTGAGCCTGTACCCATTGAACTCATTCCTTTTGCAGAATATCCTCAGTGGAAAGAAGAACATGGGTTTCCAAAAAGCTCTATAGACATCACTCACCCGGTTGATGCTATCGTAACTGTAGATTACGCCAGCGACGATCTCCTCGCCAATACAAACAGCTATGATGAGGTCATTATCGATCTTTCCGAGGCGCAAACCAGGATCGTTTTCACGGTAAGCAATACTGTGAAAGATTTCAAATATCTTGAGGTTTTGCTCACTGATTGTGTAGATGACACGTGCTATTTTGATATTGTTGAAGAACTCTACAGCATGAGCGAACTGCGACCCGAGCGCCCTTTGGTCATCGGCATGGAATTTATAGGCTCGATTCCCAACCGGGGCATATCATTTATAGATGAAACTGGCATTAGGCGCTACTTCAGCATCAACCAAAGTGGCAAGGATGGCAGTGTGTTTTTATTGGAATTCGAGCCCACATTACCCTAAGCTCGCTTAGACCAGCTTAAGCTTTGCCACTCAGCTTGTGCCAGCGTCATCGCTGAGCACACCTTTTCGTGTATTTAAGAATTCCTTTATTCAATAAAGCGTGTCGCGATCTTTTGCCTGTCAATTTCACGCACAGGCATAGGCTCATTCGTCGCGCCAATAACCACCGCGCATGTCGCCACAAATCTTTCTGGCAGTCCAAAACGCGCCACGAGCTCAGGGTTCTGATTTGCCAAAGCAATCGCGCCCCAAATATCGCAACTGCCCAGTCCTAAAGCCGTCGCTGTAAGCGCCATATTATGCGCGATCATCGCCGCGCTCGAAAACTCATTATTCTGTGGCGCATCGCCGGCAGGTCTAACCGAAATCAGCACCATCAAAGGCGCACCGTAGAGCGGGTCGCCATCCCGACCGGTTTTCTGGCGGGTGTTCTCACCAATCGCATCTAACAAAGATTTGTCAGTAACGACCGTAAGATGCATATCCTCATAACGCGCGCGGGCAACTGGCGATGCCATAGCCGCATCCAAAATCTTTTCAAGAGTTTCTTTACTCACAGCTTCGCCGGTATATTGGCGGCTTGATCTTCGTCGTTGAATCACTTCAAAAAATTCCATCGTTTCTCCTTTATTCATATTCATTATTGACTAAGTTTATGATAACACGCATGTAAAGCATACTCGTGCCAATGTGCATTTATTCGCTCTCATTCCGTGCGCGTATTCCTCCTTTTATGGTAGGATTTAGGCAGATTTAGAGACTAAATACAAAGGATTTGCGATGAAAACTATATCTGATGGATTGACTTTTGATGACGTTCTTATTCTTCCCGGATACTCCGAAGTTCTGCCCCGTGACGT
>JAAZIH010000105.1 GCA_012800995.1 Chloroflexota bacterium | reverse complement strand
GGTGAGCCCAAAAAGGTTTCCGCATTTGATATTTGGCTTTTTGATAAAAACGACATTCAAACCGTGACGAAAGTGGTCATGAGCAAACACGCTTTCAATGATGCCGCAACCCGACAGCGTCTTGAAATCCGTGGCGAGCCAATCATGGCGGATGATGGCAAACAGTTTGTGCTTGAAACAGCTACTCTTCGCTTGGAAGCCAAATTGCTTAGCTTCCAATACGGCGATTTACCATTGCCAGATGACAGTTACTTCCAACGCGCGACGATGGAATTAGCCATATACCGCAAGTAAAAAGCATATAGCTTAAGTTACAAAAAAGAGGCTATCCTAAACAGGGATGAGCCTCTTTCAATTTCTACAAGAAAAAATTATTCAATCGCGATGATTTTCAAATTCAGTTTGTTACCATTTGGTAAAGGAACATCCACAGTTTCTCCACACTTTTTACCAAGCAAGCTTGCACCCATAGGGGATTCATAAGATATTTTGCGCTCGCGGACGTTGGCTTCTTTCGCGCCAACAATAATGTAAACTTCCTCTTCTTCGCCTTCTTCCTGAACCGTAACTTTGCTACCGATATTAACCACATCGAAATCAAACTCACTTTCATCAACAATTTCAGCATAATAGAGCAGGGATTCCAATTCCTGGATACGGCCTTCCAAAAAGCCCTGCGCTTCCTTTGCGGCATGATAATCAGCGTTTTCGCTCAAATCGCCCATTTCTATAGCGCTTTTCAGGCGCGCGGCGATTTCGGCGCGTTGGGGACCACGCAGGTTGGCTAATTCTTCTTCAACCTTTCGTTTTCCGGCTTCAGTTAAATATTGTGTCTTGTTCATAGCTCTATGGTAACACATCCACGTCAAAGAGACGCTTATGCTCATCAATGGCGAAGCGGTCAGTCATGCCGGCGATATAATCGCAAACGGTCAACTCAAGCCCTCTGGCAGGGATGTTCAATTGCACCGTATCTGGCAAAGCGCCGGGGTTGGCAACGTAGAGCTCAAAAAGGTCGGTGATGATACGCTCCGCCTTGGTTTGCATTCGCACAACGCGATAATGGCGATAGAGCTTTTCGAACAGAAAATCTTTCAGTTCGCGGTTGCGGCGGTGCATATCCTCGCTAAATCCAACCACGTTATAAGCTAATGCTTGGATCTCATGCGGCGAATTGGCTTTTGATCGACGCAGATAGCGGTCGATGCTATGGATTAAATCGGTCATTTCAAAACCGATTAAGCGTCTGATGACCTGATGGCGGCTAAGTTCGTCTAAGGGGTCGTTTTTGCGCCGTCCGAGGCTTTCGTTAACGATTTCCCAGATGGCGATACCGTCCAGCTGAGATGGCGTAATCAACCCTGAGCGCAAACCATCATCGAGGTCATGGGAAGTGTATGCCAATTCATCAGCGACATTGGCCAATTGCGCTTCCAGATGGCCACGCAGATGCGGGTCAAAATCGGATGCGTCAGCTTGGTCGTAATCGGTTTCGTGCTTAATCATACCCTCAAGCACTTCCCAGCTCAGGTTCAAGCCTGGAAAATCAGGATAACGCTGTTCAAGCTCGGTAACAATGCGCACGCTTTGATGATTGTGGTTAAAGCCACCATGATCCATCATCAATCGCGCCAGAACGGTTTCACCGGAGTGTCCAAAGGGAGAGTGACCCAAATCGTGCGCCAGGCAGATTGTTTCGGTCAGGTCTTCGTTCGCGCCGAGGGAACGCGCCAGGCTGCGCCCAATCGCGGCAACTTCCAGCGAGTGCGTGAGGCGGGTGCGGTAATAATCGCCTTCATGGATGATAAAGACCTGGGTTTTGTACTCCAGCCGTCTAAAAGCTGTGGTGTGCAGAATGCGGTCGCGGTCGCGCTGGAAGCGCGTGCGAAAATCGGCTTCTTCTTCCGGGTATTTGCGTCCACGTGAGTCTCTGCTGCGGATGCCATACGGTGCCAGAGTTTGGTCTTCAAACTCTTCAAGTTGTTGACGGGTATAAATCATGCTTAATCCTTTATAAACGATTATTTGTGGGTAATCAGGGTGCCCGTTTCTTTTCCTATGAGGGCGTCCATCATTTGGCTCATGTCGCTGCCACAACAAATGCGCACTTCGGTTTCAGGGCTCAATGCGCATAACTTTTGCATCAGTCTGACTTTCTCCATCATGCCACCAGTGACATCCGGGCTGTCAGATCCCCCCAGGGTTTTCGGGAGATCGGTTTCGGAGCTGATATGGGGAATGATGTTCTGCGCATTAGGGAAGTCCTCATAAACGCCTTCCGTTTTACCAAACAAAAGCACGCGTTCAGGTTTGAAAACCGAAGCCAGATCCACAAAAAGCTCTTCGGTGCTCAAAATCGTGCCGCCCAATTGATCGTCATAGACCACATCGCCATAAACAACCGGGATTAAACCGTTGTCAATCGCAGTCGTCATCGGTTCGAGGTTCCAGGTGGTGATTTGGCGATTGGAGGCGCTCACCGAGGCGGACGGTGGAAAAGAAATCAGCGGCAAAGGCAGGTCAAAATCCAGCCCACACGCCATCACGATGTCATGCAGCTCACGGGCTTTGCGCCAAACATCATGATAGCCCTGCCAGCCCATCTCGTCACGCACGCCATCGCGTGTGCCATAAAGCTTCGCCATGTAATGCCCAAATGAACCCGAGCCATGCCCAAGAAGCACGCGAGTCTCAGGGTACTGGATTAAAAAGACGCCTAATTGATTGAGTAAGTCCAGCAGTAAGTCGGTTTGGGCTTGAAGCGGTTTATCTTTATCGGTAATCAGCGAACCGCCTAATTTGATGAAAATAAGCTCGCTGTATGGCTTTGAGGAAATAAAAGGGGAGATATTCGGTAAATGAGTCGTCATAGTGTGCTCCTTTGCGATCAAGGTTAAACGGCTTTAATCTGTGTGGCGGGCAGGCTGGTCGTCCAAACTGCTTTAGCGCCTGCCTCAATCAGCGCTTCGCGTACGGTCAACAGATTTCTTTCTTCCACTAAGGCGATCATCGCGCCACCCTGGCCACCACCGCTCAGCTTCGCGCCCAGGGCGCCTGCCTCGCGCGAGGCATTCACGAGCATGCCCAGCTCAGGGCAGGATAGCCCCAAATCAGCAAGCAGGCTCTGATTGGCATTCATCGCCGCGCCCAGCATATGGCGGTCACCGATGCGCATGGCGCGTTTGGCGATTTTAACCTGTTCTTCAATGGCATCAAGCTTGCTTTTCGTCTGATCTTTTTCCTTTTCATAGTGCCCGGCAAGGTAGGCGATGCTTTGCGCGGTTGGGGTGCGCGCGCCACTGTCCGCTACTACAAAGTGCAGACTGTTGAGCGGTTTAACCGACTCAACGCTATGTCCGCGCTGGTAGTAGATGGCTTGTTCGAGGGAAATAACGGTTGTGTCGATGCCCGAAAGTCTGCCATGGATAAACTGGTCGCTCTGGTAAGAAAGGTCTACCAGTTCTTTTTCGTTCAAGGGATGCCCCAAAAAAGCTGAAAGCGCTCGTAAAATGCCCACCGACAACGCCGCGCTTGAACCAAAGCCCGCGCCCAGGGGGATTTTAGATCGAACCCGCAAGGTGCAAGTGGGCGGGTTTTTAACGCCCAAAAAGTGCAAAAGCAGGATAATCATCTGCTTAATCGGCTCATCCTGGCTCATGTCTTCAAAGAGCAAATCCATATTCAGGTCATGCGAGATAATCCGCAAGGTACCTGGCTTGGCTAAAATGGCAGGCTCAATGCTGACATGCAAGCGCAAATCAGAAAAAGGGATGGCAATGGCAGGGTGCCCATAAACAACAGCATGTTCACCCAAGAGGATCAGTTTCGCGCTGGCACTGGCGGTTGTGGCAGGCATAGTAACT
>JAAZIH010000016.1 GCA_012800995.1 Chloroflexota bacterium | reverse complement strand
TCAGTTAACTTTTTTTCCACGATAATTCCTAATTTAGGATAAAGACTATACCAAAGGCAGTAGCTTTTTGAAATTATACCGAAAAAAACCTCGCTATCAATAAATTCGTATAGAATGATCCCATTTTAATCCCAGTAAAATGGCTTAAGCTTACTTAAATTGATGGAACACTGAGATTTATAGAGACATATCTACAAATAAAAAAGCGTATGGCGCGGATTCCCGCTATTTTACACAGAAAACGCCTTACGCTGTACGCTTTTTTATCTCTTTTAGCCGATTTGCCTCTTCCCCCTGCACCAAGCAGTTCCTGTCTAATCAAAAAAGCTATTATTTGCTTTTAATAGCATTAAATTTTCCCCTTATCCAGGCAACCCATTCTTGAGTATAGTCCTCAACGGGAATGTCACCATAATATGCATCCAGCAATTCCTTTATAGAATAGCCTTTTTCGTTGATAAGGTAATTATGATAAGAAGCGCCCGCATAATAGGCAAGTGGAGAGGATTCTGAACTGCGCGCCAAATCTTTTCTAAACATGTCTTCAACAGTTTCCCCTGTCTTATTGCAGTGAATCAACCAGACATATGCAAGACTATCAATATAAAGCGCGTAATCAAATTGACTTTCCCCTTTATCTAATGAAGCAAATTGTTCGTAACACTCCACCACCTTTTGACCGGCTTCTAATTCGTCCGCATACATCAAATCAGATTCGTCAAACTCTCCAGCTTTCAGCCACATAAGGTTGTTGTAATAAGATCTATCTGGAATACCTCCCATCTCAAATATGTCTCGATGATCAAATATAAGATAGTCTGAAAGTAAAGTTGTAAGACCTTCACTTGCCATAGGCAAATTTGGACCATCTTCGCCAACTTTCCTCCCAAACATGACATGTACTAACTCATGCTCTACTGCTGTACTCCAGCCAAAATTCGATGAAAATTTGACTTCTGATGGACCTGCCTGCGCAGACCGAGGAAAATAATAAACAGTATCTGTATCTGTGTAGGCCCTGATGCCACTATTTATGACAGGAATATCATGTTCCTTTGCGAAATCGGAAATCTGTTTTGCTGCGCTTTGAATACGATTTACAAAACCATATAGCATAACCGGTGAATCTAAGCCTGAGGCAGGTTCAACGTCGCGCAATCTGAAATAAATTTCAAAAGCGCCATCATCAACTATTACGTCATAGCTTTCAATATCATAATAGCTCAAGCTGCCATTTAGAACTTCAGGATGGGCTTCAAAAAAGCTGTTGCTGGTGCCACTCCAGTCTTGAATCATGGCATAGATATCGAGTGTTGAATTGTCATTAAACAATGGCGGAATAGCTTCTTCGCCATGTTCTTCAATGATATAACGCACAAAGGAACCCGCCAGAGCGATGGCATTATCACGCTCTGCTTCCGTAACATAAGGCAGTTCAAAACTCAGCCCGGTTAGATAAAGTTTTTCGGTGTTCTCTATCAAACTTAAATCAACTGCTTTCGGCTCAGCAAAGAGATAATCAGCCACACCATAACTTAGCCATGGTTCACTTTGCGTCAGAAAAGCTCTCAAAATGAACTTTTCCACATCGCCTTGCTTAACCATACTGTAGGGGATTCTGGCATGTTGCTTATAAATACCTGGCTGGTCAGTATAGCCCACAAACACGATTTCGGGTTTTTCATATAGCTGAATGGGAAAGGTCTGCAAAAACTCAACCACTTTGGTGTAAAGATTTGCATAAAGCACTTCAATTTCAGCATTGCCGAAATCATCGTTAATCTCAAAAGCAAAACGAGCGAAACTATTATCCGCCTTTAGCGCGTCAAACATGCGGCTGTTCGCTTCAGTACGACCTTGTATAGATGCTTCAAGTGGCGTAGCCTGGCTAAAATCAAAAATTAGGGGTTTTAATGTATCTTTTTCTTCAACGGAGATGCCGGATTTAAGCAAGGCTTCGGAAGCGTCAGGAGCAGGTTTGGTAACACAAGCGGAGAGGGTACCAAACAGCAGTAAGAATGCCATGCAGAATGAAAACATGCGACTTATCATTTTAAAGCAGCTCTTTCGTTTCACAATACATTCTTTTTTTGTCATATGCTCATGCATATTTTTAGATGAATCAAGACAAAACAAGCACACATCAACCACTCATATTATAACGGCAAATAAATGAGACGGTGATTCATGCGAGAAGTTTTTTGCTCATGATTGACTCTACACACCAGGCACAGAAAGTGCAACATAATGAACGACATCAGATGAAGGACAACATATGAGCATACCCAGCACAGAATTTACACCAGACCGATTGCGAACCCAGCCCCAGGGGCAGATTAGGCGCTATCTTGGCAAAGCCAGCGACCAGGAAAGACAAGGCTTTCTTGATGTTTTAAGTCACCGTGCTGCCATCAAACCCCTGAGTTTCATCCTGCAAGTGGGTTTGAGCCTGCTTCTGTTTGTTTTGGCGCTTGTTTATAACAAGCCCTTGCTACTGATGGTCGCTGCTCTGATCGTGCCCGCTCATAACGCCCTGCTCAGCCTCTCGCTTGCCCCTGGCACCAGGTCTGTGGCACGCGCTGGCGGAGCCATTCTCGCCCTCGTCTTGATGGCGGTTGCCTTCTTCGGTGGTGGCTATCTGGCACACGAACTTTACACCCAGGAAATCAGTGCGGAAGCCTTGCCCTTTAGCTTTCTCTTGAATGACACCTGGCTTGAGTGGCTTATTCTCCTCTTATCAGCCATCTTTACCGCATACTGGTTCACATCCAATTCCACACTATCGCGTTTAAGCGCGATTGTCTTCAATGTGCTGATTTTTGTGCAAATGCTCTTAGCCGGCTGGCAGTTTGCCAGAGTTGGCTTTGAAGCTGCATTCCCCACCCTGATATTATCCATACTGCGTTTACTTTGTGTCGTTGTTTTGATGATCATCGTTTTATGGTCGCTCAGGATTAAAATAAACGGCCTGGCAGGCTGGTTGATTTTTGTTGGCCTTTTGCTTTTACTGGGCGCTGCGGCATATTTCTGCTATGGAAACAAGCTCCCTGTGGTGATTGAAGAACCCGAAGAGTATCAGGAAGTCCAGGTGACACCCGCGCTGACATTGGAAACAACGGTTGAGGCGACATTCACACCGATGCCAACTGCCACAAAACAGCCAGAACCCAGCCCAACACCTCGTCCCACCAACACGCCTCAGCCCAGCCCTACACCTCTGCCGCTTCAGGGTCGGGTTACCTCAACCACCGGACTATATTGCCGAAACGAACCCGGTGGAGTGGAAATTATTGGTGTCCTGGCATACCAATCAATCGTACAATTAACTGGCAAGGAAGTGCAAATCAACAACCGAACCTGGCAGGAATTAGAAACTGATTCAGGCATGATCTGTTGGGTGGATGACGCATTCCTCGAAATCATCCAACCATAAGCTTTCTCGATTTTTACAGATAGCTTTAAGTAAGAAGGTAACTTAGGACTGAATTAAGTCAATGTTGTGGATTGAGGCGTTAATCATCTGATCCCCTTCACAGATAACGACAACTGATGGGCTTTGCAATCCGCTGGCAAAAACCATCTCTTCTGATGGCAAACCCTTGACGATACCCACCATGCCGGTATAAGGCTCACCCCTCAAACGGACTCGAAGACCTGGCGCTAACTTTATCTCCTCTTTATAGAGCCCCAAATCAGCCTTTTTTTCTTTCGGCAGTATCAGAAGCGGGTTTTCTTTTGGGCCAACAGTATTCTCCTGAGCGACGATGTAAACGGTTTGACCTGACATACTTTCAATCAGTTCCAAACTTGCCACGTCCATCCGCAGCTCGCCAAAGCCCAATAAACTCAACACCGCCACATCACTTTCGCGCGTGGATTTGAGTTGTTCTGGATTTATGCTTGGCAAGATAAGACCTGCCGGCTTTAAGCGCAAAACACGTCTTAACTGCCCGGCGGTGGCAGCCTTTTTGAAGACGATGATTTTATCTTTTACCAGCGCGCTGGCAATTCCCAAACCCTTCTTTTCAAGCTCTCCCCAAAAGATGAGCTCACCCTGGGCGCTTTTTCCATTACCCCAGGAAGATTCAACAACCGAGCCCGTCAAAGTGATGACCGCGCCACGACCGTCAATGAGCTCCGCCACCATGCCAGGCATTGGCGCAAAAACCTGCATTTTCTCTTGCCCCAGGGCTAAGGTAATCCGCCCTTCGCGTAAAGAGACAAGCTTTCCATCCCCGGGCGACCTGAACAGCTGGGTGATAAAACCATCTTTTTGAGCTAAGACGTCACCTTTGGCAATCACATCACCCACGAGACGCTTAATCATCGTGTCAGCTTCCTCTGGGCTAACATTGAAGTGGTTGGGGATATCAATCATCTCAAAGCGCGCGGGTAAAGTCGTTTCCGCGATCAGATCGCCAAAATCAACATGCTCTCCAGCACGCACTTTAATATTTCCAAGTACTGGCAAACAGACCTGCCGTGTTATCGTTTGATTGTGTCCTATGATAACCCGTCTCATCTCAGACTCCCAAACCCCATAACCAATCGCGCCAGGTTTTTGCGCGGGCTTCGGCATTATCGGGCAGAATAAGAGGTCTACCGCGCCCATCAACGAGCAGTCCTTGCTCCGTTTGCGGAACAGAAATCCATCCGCCAAGCCCAACCATACCCATACCTACATCACTTGACCGTGTTGGAGCTAAATAGACACGCACGCCATCACCACCCGCGGTATCGATTTTACACAATTGACCGCGGTCAACCCGGTAATAGCTGCGATTTTCCTCATCCTTGGTTTCGATTTCGAGCTCGAGCAAGACTTGATCTTCATAATTGTGATTCTCAATTCCCACCACAGATGCCAAATTGCGAAAACTCTCCAACTCAAGCATTTGCACGACCAAAAGCGGTTCAGACTCCGCCAATGTGCCCAAAGCGCGTAGCATGTGGTTTTCGTCCACCGCGATCGTGCTGATACCATGTGGCAGAATGCTGTCCAAAGCGATGGAAAGAATCTGGTGCGCCTTGAGATGCTCAGTAAAACGGGAACCGCTCAGGATAATCGGGTCACAGGCTTCGCTAAACCCAGCCAGCGCGTCATACTGGAGGGTGGGATAAATCGCTTTCATCGCGCCCAAGGCCTGCCATACATTCGCGCGCGACCAGGCTTGTTCAATGGCAAAGTCAGAAATGGTCAACCCTAAATGCTCCGGGAAAAGTGTTTTGTTGTGCAGGTAGGTGGCGACTTCGTTGACTGACAGCGCTTGGGAGCAGTAATCCCGTGTTTTTTGAATGGACTCATCATCCACATGGTGTACCTTGCCCACACACATCAAATGCTTTTTATCCGCCAGAACCAGGGTTGTTTTAGCCGCGCTTTGGTCGACAAGCAAAACCGATTTGTCCGTTGTGGACAGTCTGGCAATAAAGCGCGCTAAACGCCCCATCGCGAAACCGACAGGCAAAAGTGGCGCTTTGAGCTGGGCTTGTAAATCCTGCAGTTGAGGATATTGTTGCAGACGTACCCGCTCATAAGCCCGCAACATCGCTTTCCACGCCACGCTTAGATCTTCAACGCCTGTGTGATTTTGCAAATTAGGCGCCAGGTGAAAGTCATCCCCCGCCTCAATTTC
>JAAZIH010000104.1 GCA_012800995.1 Chloroflexota bacterium | reverse complement strand
TTTTTGTTCAAATTCTTTTTCTTCGTATTGTTCTGTCATGCTATTCACCTTGTCCTTCATAGAGCCAGCAGGCAACCCAGTCATCGCCAAATACGACAGTAGGCGGTTCTTCTTCACATTTTTCGAAGCGATTTGGGCAGCGATCCTTAAAGCGACAGCCTGTGGGCGGATTAATCAGTGATGGTGGTTTACCTTCAATAAAATGGGGCTCTTCCCGTTCGCGCAATCGAGGCACGCTTGCCATTAAGGCTCTCGCGTAGGGATGGCGAGGTTCACTAAAGAAGCGATGCGATTCGCTTACTTCAATAATCTTGCCAGCATACATAACTGCCACGATATCAGCCAACTCTGATGAGGTTGAAATATCGTGGGTAATCAGAATGAAGCTGGTTTCGAGATTAGCCTTGATCCGCTTGAGCAGATTAAATATATTAGCCTGGGTCAAGACGTCCAACGCGGAGGTAGGTTCATCTAAAATGACCAAATCAGGTCCGGTGACCAATGCCATGGCAATAGCAACACGCTGTCGCATGCCACCAGAAAGCTCAAATGGATAGCGGGTCAAAAAGTCCACAGGCACACCGACGTTGCGGAACATAATCGCGGCTTGTTCCATAGCCTCCTCTTTGGGCATGCCATAATGTACTAACATCGGTTCGGCAACTTGATCACCTACACGCAACACAGGATTGAGCGAGTTCATGGCAGCTTGGGGCACCATTGAGATTTTGACCCACCTGATATCTTCACGATACTCCTCTTCGCTGAGTCCCATCGTTTCAATATCTCGCAACCATACTTCACCTGAATAATGGGCGACGTTACGTGGCAGCAAACGCAAGATTGCTTTAGCAAGTGAGCTTTTACCACAACCAGATTCGCCAACCACAACCACAGCTTTGTTCGTGACCAAATCAAAATTGACACCATCCACAGCTTGTACTGGACCACGCACGGTCTCAAAGTGGAGTTTGAGGTCTTTGATGCTCAAAAGCAATTCATGTTTTACATCACCCACTTTGTGAGTTGTTTCACTCATCATGCTCATTAGCTCAGCTTTTCGCTTTGCTTCTAAAATCGCATCTTCCTTTCTGGTGATTTTCTTTTCTTTTGCCATCTTACATACCTCTCAATCTTGGGTTGAAGATTCGGTCAAGCGCGAAGCCCAACATCGCGAACCCAAGCCCAGTAATCATTAAGAATACTGCAGGCTCCAGAATCCAATAGAACATGCCCTGATACAGCGCGCCGTTTGTGCGGGCATCGTTGATGATCTTACCCCAGGTAGGCACGGTTGGATCACCTAAGCCTAAAATCGCCAATGATGCTTCAAGAAAGACATAAGCAGGTACGGCTGATACCAAACCCGGAATAATCATTGGAATAACGCGCGGAATCATATACCGGATGATGATGCGATAATCGCTGGCCCCGTATGCCTTGGCAGCCTCGATGTAGGTTGACTCTCGAACTTGCAGGAAGATTGCCCTTCGTGACTTAATCGCCCCTGAGAATATGTTCAAGAGAATTGTCACAAGAAGCAAGACCCAAATACTTCGCGAGTAAAAGGTTCCTACCATAATCAGAATCGACAGATAAGGAATGACCATGTTGACTTCGGTTATTCTTTGAATAAGTTCATCCAGCCAGCCACCAAACCAGGTACCAAGGGCTGCAATGAACATAGAAATCAGCGCTGTACCCAAAGCAGCAGTGAGACCAAACGCCAAAGCGATTGGCGCGCCCCACATAATGGCCACTTTAAGATCTCGGCGCATATGATCAGTACCAAAAAGTCCGAATACGGTACCATGCATCACAAGTTCAGCTTCAACATCCGAACCTTCTTCAAAGGTAGTTGCTTTCACATTAATCGTATATGTGCCTTTGTCTACAACCGGGGGATATGAACCCATTTTGGTGAAAAGACCTTCGATGACACTCCTCAGCTGGTCCTGAGTTTCAGTGTCCCGTCCGTGAAGACGAACCAAACGGGTCAAGAGTTTTTCTTCCTGTCCAAATCGGACGTTTGTGGCTCGGGAAATTCCACCATCGTAAATCTTAATCTCCTCACCAGCAGGTGTAGTCATATTGATAACAACGAAAGGGTTTTTGTCCACATAGTTCGATTTAAAATAAATGAATATATCTTGGGGCAATTGGTTGTAGTTGTAGTCAAACTCGTAGTTGAACTCAATCTGATTGCCACCTTTTTTGCGCGGTGTGACTTCTTTTGTAAAGTCTTCATCTTCGCCAGCATATACATCAACGGACACAGGAAGCTTGTCTTTTCGAAACCAATTAACCCAGGTTGGCCTGGCATTTCTGGGATTCTTGTAAACAACTGCTTCAGTCCCCTTCCACAAATGTATAGCTTCTTTGTAGGGTATCGTAATCATCGTATAAATTGAAAATACGATTAACGCCAAAACTATCAATAAACCCACCACCGCGGAAGGATATCTTACGATATCTTGAAAAGTATCTTTGAATTTTTTCATCTTATTTGCCTCCGCCCAACTTGACTCTGGGATCGACAATGGCATACAGGAAGTCCAGGAAGAACACCGTTATACCTAAGAGATAAGCCTGAATGATTGTCGTGCCAACAATTACCGCAGTGTCATATTTACTAATGGCAGTATAAATCGTCGTTCCAAGCCCTGGCCAGTTAAAAATTGTTTCAGTTAACGTAGCACCAGTCCAAATACCAACCATGAGTAAAGCAAAACTCGTGATGATACTTGGCAGAGTAGGACGCAGAATATATCGACGTTCAATCGCGCGGTCGCTTAAACCCTTTGCTTTTGCCATATCAACATAATCTTCACTCGAGTATATTAAAAAGAATGTTCGCCAGGAATAGGTGCTAATAAAGAAACTCGATACAAACAACGACCCTGCAGGGAGGATGAGATGCTTTAGAACATTCAAAAAGTACAACCATTTTGTTGGTGGTGGTGGAGCGTCTACCATGCCACTAAAAGGCAGAATCTTTAACCATGCCGCGAAAACAAGAATAAGAAATATTCCGTAAAACCACGGCGGGATAGAAGATGTTGGCGACAATGCCACGATAAGTTTATCCCACAAACTGCCGTAATGCCTTGACACTGCTAATGCGATGCTAAGGGTGACAAAAAACAACAGCAGCTGTGATGTGCCCATTAATAGCAACGTGGCTGGAAGCCTCTCCAAAATGATGTTCCTAACCATCCTTGAGCCATGATCACTCACCATAAAACGCGCCCGACCAAAATTGAGCGTTAAACCGTTCCAAAGGTGGCGGAATGAGCGTTGAATAAAGGGCTGGTCTAAACCCGCCAGTGTTTCGCGTTCTGCAACAAGGTCTCTTACCATTTGCTCACGCATTTCACGTGGTATGTCCTTTTCAGTTACCATAGCCGACACTTCCAGGTTCACCTCTTCAAGAATTGAGGCCTTGAGAATAGTATCAACATAACCGCCCATATTGGCAACAAGGATTGTAATGTAAACACCTATGATGATGGTGATTATCTGCAAAACTAAACGAATAGAAAAGAATCGCGCCAAGCGTTTCGCTGTCTCTCGCGTTGCTCTCTTTGCGTACTCTAATGAAGTCTCCTGTGAATTCGTTTCTATAGACATACTGGACAACCTCCCGTTCTTTTTTAAAAAAAAGGGGCAAGTTTTTATAAACCTGCCCCTCATGGGAGCTACTTAGCCACTCAGTTTACTGGGCGGTAATGAACTCGATAGTCTGGAAAGTTGGCTGGGCAACCGCAATTGAGATTACTGCAATCTCAAGCTTAGTGGCACCATCGCCAAATTTCTCGGTGTCTTCGCCGGTGAAATTGATGACGAAGTGGCCATCTTCAACGGCTTCTGCAGTGCTGATGATTACAACATTATTTTCAGCATCGTAGACAAGGAACTTGATTTCTTTGATATCATCCAGTTCGTAGGGTTTACCCTGGAAGGTGACGTAGATATCGAATGTAGCTTCTTCACCGCCGATAACCTGGCCGGGGCCGTCAATCTCGACATCAGCAAGCTTTGGTGCAGAATACATTGACCAGCGGTCAGCCAGATCAGGATACTGATCCCAGTGAGCCATGACAAGTGATTTACCATTCAAGTCAACAGACTTGAGGAAGTAAGGCCCAACGCCCTGATGGTAGTTACCGTACTTTTCAAAGTGAGCTTTCAGTGCCTGGTAACGGGCAATGGCTTGTTCTTTGGTGATGTATTGACCTAAAGTGGGTTCGTAAGGAATGGTGCCATCAGCAATCAGTTGATCAAGATGTTTGCCAAGAATTTCCAGGCTTGGTCCACCAATGGTGCTGGTTTGTTCAATTTCAAGCTCGTTGGCTTTTGCTTCGGTGTAGGCAAGTTCTTGAGCAGCTTCTGCGGAGTTCATCATCGCATAGGACGCGAATGAACCTTCACCCTGGAAGTTGTTAATCCAGGTGTAGCCAATGGGAACAAGCAGCTCAGCATCAGCGCTGAAGGTATCTTCGTAACCTTCCATAATCAAGGGATCAGTGGAGACAATCTTGAAGCCCTTGAAGGTTTGCATGAAGAGATTGAAAGAACCAACTGGTTGTTTGTCAAAGATAGCGGATTCTTCTTTGGGTCGGTCGAAGCCCATGATGTATGACATCATGATGTCAGCCATTTCCAGATTGCTGCCGTCGTGCCATTTGACTACGTCAAAGAGATCTTCGCGGAAGTATACCACCGCTTTCGCAGTTGCGGTTACAGGTTCGCCACCACTCTTCTCTTCAACAGTGATGAAGGTTTGAGTTTCGGCATCCCAGTCAGCCCAGGCATCGCCAGGAACAACGATTTCGTCTTCAAACTTCAGGTCAACCCAATCCAAAGTTTTCTGGACAGGCAAACCAGTTTGAACAGTGACTTCGGCTTTGTCAACCCAGAAGTTGTTCAAAAGACCGGTATAGGGGTCATAGGTTGTGGCATAGCCAACGGTCATACGTACAGCACCTTGGTCAGAAGTGGTATTTGAACCACGTACAGGGTTCCATGGACCATTGAACAAGAAGGGTTGGGTTGCCCAGCGCACTGTTCCACCTTCCTGGTCAGCCCAGCGGAGGGTGAAGGGAGTAATTTGAGCGCTTTCAACACCAGCGGCCAAGTCAGTTGTAACAACGAGGCCTTCCCGGTGAGGAACGAAGCGTTTGCTGTCAACAACCATGACCTGGAAGGAATCTTCGAGTGACAGTTCAAGAGCACGAGCCATGAGTTCGGCGCGTTCTTCCATGGTGGTGTAATCGCGGTTAGCGAGTTTGTCGCCTAGTTCCTGATATTCAGGATCAGGATTATCGTTAGCCATGAAGACAGGCAGACCTTGTGTGGAGGTGGGCAGGTACATTTGTTGGAAGATGTCGGACTCATCACGTTTCAGAACCGAAGCACCCCATCCACCAGTGTACATGTGCCATTCACCAGCGGTAGGATCACCAGCAATCCAGATAGGACCGAGGTCGCTACCAGTACCTTCCTGGAAGTCAACAGCGAAGCCTAATTTCTCCATTTGTCCGGTAAGGTAAGTGCCCCAGGCTTTGCGGGTGCCATCACCATCGTTGCGGACCAAGAAGATAACTTCATATTGTTCGCCATCTTCGTTAACATACTTACCATCAGTCAAAGGATAGCCAATTTCTTCCATTGCCTCATCAATCATTTCTTTGGCTTTGTCAAAATTGTATGCGTATTTAGTTTCGAGTCGGCGAGCGGTATCAGCCAAGAGAGCATAATCGCCAAAGTTGGTCATGATTGCAAACCATTTGGGTAAAGCACCGCCACCATAGAACTCTTGATTAATGTAGTTGCGATCGATCAAATAGTTGAAAGCTTCACGGACCTTGCGATTGCGGAAGACGTTGATGCCTTCGGTAAATTCGGCTGGGTTGAATTGAATGGTGTAATAGGTACCATTCGAAGTGGAGTAGGGCAAGCCGGAAGCATTCAGCTGATCAAGGTCATTGGTGCCAAAACCGTTTACGTAAACATCAACGGCGTCAGCTTCCAACTGAACAATGACCGATGGAGCGTCGATAACTGAAACCACGATTTCATCCAACCAACCACCAACACGAGTTGTGGGTTCGGGTTCAGGCTCTTCTGGTTCCTCTGGCTCCACGGGCTCCTCAGGTTCCTCAACGGGAGCCTCTGGTTCAACAGGAGCTTCGGGTTCAACAGGGGCTTCGGGTTCAACGGGTGCCTCTGGTTCAACGGGCTCTACTGGTGTAGTCGTTCCACAAGCTGACAAAAGCAGCGAGAAGGCAATTACCAGTGAGAGCAGTAAATACGTAAAACGTTTCATACAAAATCCTCCTTAATAGGTTTGGTGTGAAAAATATGGGGTATGGTCGATTTGTAATGTATCATATAGGCTTCTCCACTAACCTAATTCCTCATTAGTTCAATCCTATTCCCAGTTTTATTACCCATGTTAACATGGGCGGTGATGTAAAAATATTAGCATATCTGGTTTATCCTGTCAAGCTGAACGCTGCTCCAAAC
>JAAZIH010000103.1 GCA_012800995.1 Chloroflexota bacterium | reverse complement strand
GCGCTTGAACATCTCAAGGCGGCTGTTGTCGAAGAACCCGAAAATCCGGAAGTTTGGGTTTGGCTTTCAGGCATCATTGATGATGAAGAAAAGCAGCTTATTTTCCTTAAAAAAGCTCTTGAACTTGATCCAAATAACAGTGCTGCTCAGCGTGGTATTGCCTATCTGCAACGTCATAAATACGTCCCCTCTCAATCACCGTTACCGGGAAGCAAACTTTCAATCGACAAAACGTCCACTCAAGATGATCAGGAAGCACTTGAATATCCTGATCCAGATTATCTGACGATTAATGTTGAAAGTTTTGCAAAACAGGTGGACGCGATTGGTGATCCACAAGCCCCCTCAAGAGACGAAATCATTCGTGAAAGTAAAGAACTTCAAAAGAAACCCAAACGTTCATGGCTTGATATTCTCATCTATGGGCTCACACTTATTGTTTTCACAATTATTGGTGTCTTGATTGGTGTCACCATTAAAAACCAGAAAGTGAGTATCCCGGAACCAACTGCGACATTCGCCATTGGTTTATCTTCACCCGATGAAGGTGTTTACCTGTACGTGGATGATATGTATTACAAGATGGAATTAGGACATAACAGTCCCGCTGAAGCCGTAGGTATTCCAACTACCTTTTCCACAAAACCACGGATAGTTGCAAATACATCACTTATGGTAAGTTCCAACTTGCTATTTCTCAACGAGGAAGATCAGGAAATCCCTTTTTCAATCCAGGAAAATTCCAAAACATCCTTTACCCTTAGTCCTGTTGATTCTTTGACCCTTGGTCAATATTGTCTGGTACATCCAATTTCCGAGGCTGAACAAGCCTTGTATTGGTGTTTCAAAGTTGTTGAATAAACATCTTCTGTTTAAACAAATATAGGAGTCTGGCCTTGGAAGCAACAAAATCATTGAAAAAAAACAAACGCTTACCTGAAATCAACACCATCATCACAAAAGAAACTCTTGCTGAAAAAATTGATCGCTATCTCATTTACACTCCCCACATTGCTGCTAAATCCCAACCTGGTCAATTTGTGATTGTCCGCCTATCCGATAATGGTGAGCGGGTTCCGCTTACGATTTGTGATAGTGACCTCCAAAATGGCACAATAACCCTTGTTGTTCAGTCTGTTGGTAAAAGTACAGCAATGATGGCAGCCATGCGGGAAGGCGAGCGAATTAATGACATTTTAGGTCCGCTTGGCAACCCGTCAGAAATCAAAAATTTCGGTAGAGTCGTTATGGTTGGTGGAGGTTTAGGCGCGGCTGTGTCTTTTCCTGTAGCCAAGGCTTTAAAAGCGGCAGGCAACCATGTCACCTCAATTGTTGGAGCCAGATCCAAAGATTTGCTCATTCTCGAGGATGAAATTCGGGAATTTTCTGATGAGCTCCACATCACAACAGATGATGGCAGCTATGGTTTCCATGGTTTTGTCACGAATAAACTCCAGGACCTCATTGATGATGGATATCACTTTG
The DNA here is from genome assembly GCA_012800995.1 of Chloroflexota bacterium. Classification (GTDB taxonomy): domain Bacteria; phylum Chloroflexota; class Anaerolineae; order Anaerolineales; family Anaerolineaceae; genus Mesolinea. The sequence continues at coordinate 1,736 of JAAZIH010000103.1, read as the reverse complement.
ATCGGGCAATCGCGGTTGGCCCCTTACCGATGATGCGTGCGATTACTCATGTAACCCGACCTTATAATATTCCAACCATTGTCTCCCTCAACACAATTATGGTTGATGGTACAGGAATGTGTGGTGGTTGTCGGGTGATTGTCGGCGGTAAAGTTCGTTTTACCTGTGTTGAAGGACCTGAATTTGATGGTCATGCCGTTGATTTCGATACCATTATCTACCGTAACCGCGCGTATAATCACGATGAAGATTGCCGTTTGGATACCGCCATTCAAGACCTTGAAAAAACAGAAGCTGAGCCAATCCAAATTTTAGGCGAAAAAGAACGGCAGATCATGCCAGAACTTCCTATTGCGACACGTGTGCGCAATTTTGAGGAAGTTGCCTTGGGCTTTACCCATGAACAAGCGATTGCCGAGGCAAATCGCTGCTTGGATTGCCGTCTGCCTAAATGTGTTGAAGGTTGCCCTGTATCCGTTAAAATCCCCGATTTTATTCGTCTACTCAAAGCTGGCGACCCAATTGCAGCTGGCAAATTAATCAAAGAAGATAACTCTTTGCCCAGAGTTTGTGGTCGGGTTTGTCCTCAAGCGGATCAATGCGAAGGTGCTTGTGTTTTAGGGCGACGCGGTAAACCTATTGCCATTGGCTCACTTGAACGATATGTGTCAGATTACCTTGCCAATCATGGTGAGGATAATGATGGCAAGAAAATATCAACCGATTTAGCTCCTGTAGCTATTGTTGGCTCAGGACCAGCCAGTCTTAGCTGCGCTGGTGACCTCGCTCGGGCAGGTTATCCTGTAACAGTATTTGAGGCTTTTCATGACTTTGGTGGTGTATTGCGATATGGCATTCCAGAATTCCGTTTGCCAAAAGCAATCGTTAGCAATGAAGTTGAGACACTTGCCAAAATGGGCGTTGATTTTAAAGCGAATATTCTCATCGGCGCGACACATACAATTGACGACCTTCTAAACAACATGGGCTTCAAAGCTGTCTTCATTGGTTCTGGTGCCGGCTTACCTCGTTTCCTCAATATTCCCGGTGAGTCCATGATTGGCATTTACACCGCCAATGAATTTCTCACACGTGTAAATCTCATGAAAGCCTATACCTATCCCAAAGTTGATACGCCTATTCTCAATATGCACGATAAAACTGTTGCTGTTTTTGGTGGTGGAAATACAGCATTGGACTCCGCGCGTGTATCCCTTAGACTGGGCGCTAAAAAAGTCTATATCATTTATCGCCGCAGTGAAGAAGAGCTCCCTGGCCGCAAAGAAGAAATCGAACATGCCATGGCTGAAGGTGTCGATTTTACCTTCCTGCGAAATCCACAGGAGTTTTACGGTAACGACCAAGGCTGGCTTACCGGTGTGCGTTTAGTAAAGATGGTATTAGGCGAACCTGATAAATCCGGCAGAAGAAGTCCCAAACCCATCGAGGGCAGTGATTACATTTTACCGATTGACCGCGCGATTGTTGCCATTGGTAATGGCTCGAATCCTATCATTCAAAAGACTACTCCTGGACTGGATGTCAACCTGCATGGGCATATTACTGTCAACCCTGACACAATGCAAAGCAGCATTCCTGGAGTCTTCGCCGGCGGTGATATTGTGACCGGTGGCGCAACAGTAATTATGGCCATGGGCGCCGGACGTAAAGCCGCTAAATCAATCATGGATTATCTCAATAAAGAAAGTTGAGACTGATTTTTTGCAATAGAACAT
>JAAZIH010000015.1 GCA_012800995.1 Chloroflexota bacterium | reverse complement strand
TTCTCGTGCCGGTGTCCTCACCGCGCACGTGTCTCAGCCCATGGTGGGATCCAAGGCAAGTACTTAACCCAACTGACCGGCATGCCGGTCAGTTGGTTCTCTGTTTTATTTAATATCTTTCTAAAAACACGGTCAGAAACCTTGCTTTACAAACAATCCATTTTTTACTCCGCCTGTTTCACAAACTGACTGTAATACAGTTCCGCGTAAAAGCCCTGGCGTTCCAAAAGCTCATCATGCCTACCGATTTCCACGATATTCCCATCACGCAAGACCAATATGCGGTCGGCGTTTTTAATCGTCGAAAGGCGATGCGCGATAACAAAGGAAGTGCGACCACGCATGAGTTTGGTCATCGCTTTTTGTATCAAAAGCTCCGTACGCGTATCGACTGAACTGGTCGCTTCATCCAAAATCAGGATGGGCGCGTCCTTCAGCACCGCTCGGGCAATCGTGAGAAGCTGTTTTTGTCCGGCTGACACGTTGGTGGCGTCTTCGTTAATTTCAAAACCGTAGCCGCCCGGCAAAGTGCGCGTAAAGTGATCCGCATAAGCCATATCCGCGGCTTGCATCACTTCATCATCCGTGGCGTCTTGTCTGCCATAGCGAATATTTTCCATGATGGAGCCATTAAAGAGCCAGGTATCCTGCAGAACCATGGCGAACTTTGATCGCAAGTCTTCGCGCGTCATGGTTTTGATGTTGACATCATCCACCAAAATCTCGCCACAACCCAGTTCATAAAAGCGCATGAGCAACTTGACCAGGGTCGTTTTGCCGGCACCGGTTGGGCCAACAATCGCGATTTGCTGTCCAGGCTTGACATCCAAAGAGAAATTGTTGATGACCGGCACATTCGGGTCATAACCGAAGCAGATATCCCTGAACTCAACGTGACCTTCAACCGTTTCCAGTATCGCAGGCTCTTCGGGGTCGGGGATTTCTTCCTTTTCCTCCAGGAATTCAAATACCCGTTCCGCCGCTGCCGCGGTTTGTTGCAAAATGTTTGAAATGTTGGCAATGTTCTGCATCGGACCGTGGAAAGAGTTGAGATATTGAATAAAAGCCTGGATATCACCCAGGTTCAGCCGACCTTGCACCATCAAATAGCCACCCACCATGGCAACTGCCACATAACCGAGGTTGCTGAAAAGACGCATCATGGGCATCATAATGTGCGAGATGAACTGCGCGCGCCAGGAACTGTCATACAACTCGGCGTTCAAGGTATCGAAATGTTCAATGCTGGCTTCTTCGCCATTGTTGGTCTTGAGTACCACATGCGCGCTGTACATTTCTTCAACATGGCTGTTGATGTGCCCCAAATAGGCTTGTTGCTTGCGGAAGTAGCCTTGCGAACGACTGACCACAAAGCGAATCATCAAAAGCGAAAGGGGTATCACCGTTAATCCTACCAATGTAAGCGTGACATTGATAGAAAGCATCATAATCAAGACACCAATCACCGTGGTTAGCGAGGTAATAATTTGCGACAGACTCTGGTTGAGCGTGTGTCCGATGGTGTCAACATCGTTCGTTATCCGCGAAAGCACTTCACCTTGGGTTACACTATCGTAAAAATTGAGTGGCAGCCGATGCAGTTTTTCAGAAAGGTCGTTGCGTAAACGATAAATGATGTCCGCTGAAATGACCGCCATCACGCGCCCTTGAATCAAGCCAAACAAGGCTGAAAAACCGTACATTAAAAGCACCCGGCTTAAAATACTGCCGATTTTAGCAAAATGAACACCCAGTTCATCGCCACGCACCATACGCATGACACCTTCATAGAGTTCAGTGGTGGCGCGACCTAAAGTTTTTGGGCCGAAAATGGAAAAAACCGAAGAGCCAGCTGCCACAAGCAAAATAATCAAAATGAGCCATTTATACCTGCCCATATAGGCGATTAATCGCCCCATGCTGCCTTTAAAATCGCGGGCTTTTTCTCCGGGCATAAATCGACTGGGTCCGCGCCTGGGAGCTGGTTTGGCAGTTTTGTTTTCGCTGTCTTGCGACATGCCTGCAACAAAGGGGTTTTTATTATTAAATTCTTTTTTCTTCAGGAGTTCGTCTTGTTGTTTCATGCCAACTCCTCCTCGCTTAGTTGAGATTGCGCAATTTCACGGTAGACCTGGCATGCCTCCATCAAATTGTCGTGATGCCCCACGCCAACCAATCGTCCATTGTCGAGCACTAAAATCTGGTCTGAATTACGCGCGGTTGCCACTCTTTGCGTGACCACAAAGACCGTTTTATCCGTGATGTGCGGTTTAATCGCCTTGCGTAAAGCCGCGTCAGTCTTAAAGTCGAGCGCCGAGAAACTGTCATCAAAGATATAGACCGGACTGTCTTTCATGAGCGCGCGCGCGATGGATAGGCGTTGCTTTTGCCCGCCGGACAAGTTAATACCTGCCTGGGCAATCTCCATATCCAAACCGTCCTTATCGCTAAGCACAAAATCAGCCACCTGGGCAATTTCAATCGCTGTACGCATTTCTTCTTCGGTAGCATCATGTTTGCCCACTAAAAGATTTGATTTCACCGTACCACTAAAGAGCAAACCCCTTTGTGGCGCGTAACTGATTTGTTCACGCAAATCGTGCTGGGTCAGGTCGCGAATGTCGATGCCATCCAGCGTGATTTTGCCCTTACTCACATCAAAAAGGCGTGGCAAAAGGTTTACTAAAGTTGACTTACCACTTCCTGTCGAGCCAATCACAGCAGTTACCTGTCCGGGTTGCGTCTTGAAGCTAATATCGTGCAAGACATCCTCCTCGCCACCGGGATAACGAAAATCAACATCGTGGAATTCAATCTCACCGCGGAGTGTTTCGGGTAAAGCGAGCGAATTTTCGGGGTCAAGGATGACATTTTCGCGGTCGAGCACTTCAACAATGCGCTCTGCCGAAACTGCCGCGCGGGGCATAATCACAAAGAACATGGAAAGGTTCAGGAATGCCATCAAGATTTGCATGGCATACTGCATAAACGCCATCAGATCACCCACCTGCATAGTCGATTTTGCCACCTGATGCGCGCCGACCCAAATAACGAGCACCTGTACACCGGTCATCACCAGTGTCATGACTGGGTGCATGAAGGACATCGTGCGTCCGATACCACGCATGTTTTCAGCAACGTCCTGATTAGCCTGGTCAAAGCGTTTTATTTCAAAACCTTGCTTGTTGAAGGCGCGCACAACCAATATACCCGAGAGGTTCTCGCGCATAATCAGATTCAGGCGGTCAATCAAAGCTTGCATGCGTTTAAAGCGTGGGGTAATCAAAGAAAAGATCAGGATGATGAACAAGACCAAAATGACAACAGCCAGCGCAATCGTCCACCACATATTCGGGCTTTTATCCATAGCACGCACAACACCCAAAATGCCGAGCAGCGGGGCTTGAATAGCCATGCGAATGGCCATAAAGGTGACCATTTGCACCTGCGCCACATCGTTTGACGTGCGCGTAATCAGCGACGCGGTGGAGAAATCGCCAAATTCAGCACTTGAGAAACTTTCCACCTTCTTGAAGACTGCCGCGCGGATATCGCGGGCTAAGGCTGTAGACGTGCGTGCCGCGAATAAGCTCACTGTAATCGAGCTAACGACCGCCAAAATTGACATGCCTATCATCCGCGCGCCGGTAATAAGGATGTATTGCCTTTGCATTTT
>JAAZIH010000102.1 GCA_012800995.1 Chloroflexota bacterium | reverse complement strand
CCCTTGACCTCGCCAATCACGATGGGTGAGGAGGGTTTGCCAAAGGGTGTGTCAATCTCGATGGTCTGCTTGTTTTCTAATCCCTCAAATCCGTACAGACCAGAGCCACCAATGATGCCGAATAAAATTTTATCTGTCATATTCTCCTCTACTTGTTTTTCTCGATAGCTTTGATGAAAACGCTCACGTAGACATCGCCAAAGGCAATTTCATCGCCGTCTTTAATCACAATCGGTTCTTCAATGCGCATACCTTGCAAAAAAGAACCGTTGGTCGATTTCAAATCTTCATACCACCATTGGTTGAGGTGAAAATTGAGGCGGCCATGGCGAGCGGAAACAGTATGGTTGCTAAGCGTAAAATCGCATTCCGGGCTTCGCCCAATGGTGACTTCCTGACTGTTAAAGGTTAGCTCTTCGCGTATACCGTCTTCGTCACTTACCAGGGAGATGGTTGGGATGCTTAAACGACCGGCAGTAGCTTCTTTCGTGGAGACCGCGCGCCACAAAAGCCAAATGGCTGTGCCCAGAAAGACATAAAGCATGACTAAAGATAAAATACGTAAAATAAGTCCAGCAAGTGGTGTCATTCTTCGCTTACGCTCACAATCGTTTTGGTTGTTGAATCGGGCAGGTCCTGGTTGTAGATGAGCACGGTTTGACCGATGCGTACCACGTCGCCAGGTTTAAGGGTGGCGGTGTGGACACTTTGCCCGTTGATGGTAGTGCCACCGGTGCTGCTGAGGTCAAAAAGCAAGTAATAGCCTTGTTGCGCGCGCAGTTGCAGGTGTTCGCGCGAGACCATGGGGTCCTGAATGACGATATCGTTGTTGCTGTGCCGCCCAATGCGAACAATCGCCTTTTGCAGGGGGATGTTGTCTTTGCCATTGACGATAAAACAAGCTCCGCCCGGAAGCACGATATTTCCGGAAACATTTTGCAGTTCAAGCAGCGTTGTTTGCCCGGTTTGTTCAATTTCATAGCTATAGCTGGTGGAGATGTCAATTTGATCCAAATCGAGATCTTCAGAGGCGATAATCTGGATGCGCGGTCTTTGCTCAAATGTATAGCCCTGGCTTGTGAAGCTTTGCTCAATTTCATAGGCAACTTCATTCAGGACGGGACGCAGATTTTGCCAGGCATCATAGCGTTCAAAGGGAACGTGGAGCTTGATTTGGTCAGGCGCAAATTTTTGATGATGCTCCTCGCCAAATGGGGATTTTTCCTGGCGGATGTTTTCTTCGATAAGCTTGATGAGTTGGGAGCTGAGGGAGTAAGACGCGCCAGGGTGCAAAAGGCGGTCAAGCCCATCTTCAAGTAAGACCTGAATTTTCTTCTCAATCGCGGATAGAAAATTAATCATTGCATCTCCGTTTAAATTATACCAACGAAAGTGATATTGAATGCTTTGTTTTATTGTATGGGGCTGTTTTGGATGGTTGATTTTTTGTTTCGTTGAACAATGCTAATAGCCCTTCGGACACTGAGGACATCATTTATGGTGTGGCGTAGATGGGATTGCTGAAAATCCAGCCGCGATGGCGGTTATGGTAGTCGATGTAGGCTTCAACGCGGTAAATGCCCGGTTCTTTGCTGATGTGGGTGAGCACTTCGCGATCGTGATGTTCTTTGATGACTTTGCCATCCTTGATGAGGCGCAGATGACTGCGCATAGGCAAACGAGCTTGAAAGGTGAGCCCCGAGCGCGCTGAAACGGTGTCGCCCATCCAAAACAGTCCGTCTTCCGTGTTACAGGTGAAGCGAAAGCCATCGCTTGG
>JAAZIH010000101.1 GCA_012800995.1 Chloroflexota bacterium | reverse complement strand
TGGGTGGCACGGATCTGGGTGGTATTCTTGGTCAGATCGTTGGAGGTGGTGTTGGTGGAGCTTTATTGACTGCCATCGTAGGTTTTATTCGCAATCTGATCGCTAAGGAGTAAAGCACTAAAGGGCGTTTTGAGAAGCAAAAAGCTTGACTCATAAGCTGCCATCGTTTACAATAGCTTTTCGTTGCCCCGGCGCAAGTTGGCTGGGGTTTGTTACGTAGACCAACTTTCCCGTGTTTGGGCGGTTGCACGCGCAAAACATGGCGAAGTGAAGATTGGAGAGAATATGAAATATGCAATCGTAGAAGTCGGTGGTAAACAATACCGCTGCGAAGAAGGCAAAGCGATTACTGTCGATTTGATTAATTCATCTGTCGGCGATGAAATCGTGCTCGATAAAGTATTGCTTATCGTTGATGACGAAACCGCAACTATCGGCAAGCCTTATATCAAAGGCGCAAGCATCAAAACACAGGTGCAGAGCCAAATCAAAGGCAAGAAGATTTTTGTCTTCAAGTATAAACCGAAAATTCGATACCGCCGAAGAGCTGGTCATCGACAAAAATACACCAGACTTCTGGTTGAATCAATTGTAATGGAGTAGTGAAATGGCCAAGAAAAAAGGTGGCGGTTCATCCCGCAATGGTAGAGACAGTCGTGGGCAACGCCTCGGCATCAAAAAATTTGGTGGCGAGAAAGTGCTCAGTGGCAATATTTTAGTAAGACAACATGGTACCAAAGTTCATCCTGGATGGAATGTTGGTTTGGGTCGTGACTATACTTTGTTTGCAACTATGGATGGCTTTGTGAAATACGAAACCATGCCTACCGGACGCAAAAAAGTACATGTTTACGAAACACCTGAAGGACCAGCAAGAGGCTAAATCATGAAAAAGAATATTCAACCAAAATATTATTCAAACGCGAAAGTTTCCTGCGCATCTTGTGGCGCTGAGTGGGAAACTGGCTCAACTGTTCCTGAGATCCGAACCGAAGTTTGTTCGAATTGTCATCCTTTTTATACGGGACAACAAGCGCGTATTCTTGACCGTGAAGGCCAGGTAGAACGCTTCTACAAGCGTTTGCAGGTTCGTCAGGATTTAGTTGCTGAGAAAAAAGCACAAAGCGAAGCTAAAACATCACCCGATCGCCCTATTTCCGAATTGGGCATCACCACCAAAGCGATTTCTTCTTTGCAAAAAGCTAACTTGAATGTGGTTGGCGACGTGCTGAAGGTGCTTGAAGGTGGCGAGAAGGCCCTTTTGGAAGTCGATGGCTTCGGTCGCAAATCTTTGATCGATCTCAAAAAAGAACTTCGTCGTTTAGGTTACGAAATCCCCGCCGCGGCAGAAGAAATCGAAATCTAAGAGCAAGTTTAATGTAAGTAGGAGGCAGGCTTAAAAAGTTCAGGCTTGCCTTTTTGTTTTAAACTTTGCCATTTTTGATGAACCATTTATACTTGTGACATCACAAGTATTGGAGGTCTCATGGCGCAAGTTTTTGGTATTGTTGAAGTGATAACAGGTTCAATGTTTTGTGGAAAGACAGAAGAACTCATCAGACGGCTGCGACGCGCGACAATCGCTAAGCAAAAAGTGATGGTTTTTAAGCCTGTTATTGATGACCGTTACGCTTTCAACAAAGTGACGTCCCATTCCGGCGCGGACTTTGAAGCGATACCCATCAATCATTCCAGTGAAATCTACAGACTAATCACTGATGATGTCAACGTGGTAGGCATTGATGAGGCGCAGTTTTTTGATGATGACATTGTGGATGTCGCGCAGACATTGGCTGATAAAGGTTTACGGGTGATTGTTACAGGTCTGGATACTGATTTTCGTGGTGAGCCTTTCGCTTGTATGCCTGAAATGATCGTCAAGGCAGACAAGGTCGATAAACTTGAAGCGATTTGTATGTGCTGTGGTGAGCCTGCAACGCGTACTCAGCGTTTGGTAAACGGCTCTCCTGCTAACTACACTGACCCTGTGGTAATCGTTGGCGCGGCAGAGATGTATGAGGCGCGGTGTCGGCACTGTCATGAGGTGCCAGGAAAAGGAGATAAGTAATGGCTGTTCAAGCTTGGCAGGATTTTATTAAAAGAGAGCTGGTTTCTGAAGAGAAACTTCAGGCACGGATTAAAGAAATGGGCGAAGAAATCACCCGTGATTTTGCCGGCAAGGAGATTTTGGTCATTAGTATTTTGCGTGGTGGAGTGATGATTACCACCGACTTAATCCGTCATATCCATTTGCCATTGGCAGTGGAGTTTATGGCGGTTGCCTCGTATGAGCAGGGCATGCGCCAAAGTGATGGCGACGTGCGCATTACACTTGACTTGCGCACACCCATTAAGGGTCGTCACGTTTTAATCGTGGAGGATATTATTGACAGCGGAAACACACTTTCGTCCGTTATCGAACTTTTACAAACCCGTAATCCTGCATCTTTGACCATATGTACTTTGCTTGATAAATACGAACGCCGCGAGGTGGATGTGAACATTCGCTACACTGGCTTTAAAATCGAAAACGAGTTTGTGTTTGGTTATGGTTTGGACGTTGACGAGTATTATCGCAATTTACCCTTCATAGGTATAGTTGACCTGGAAAAGTATGAACCCCCAAGCTGAATTGGAATTTGAGCGCATTTTGCAAGCCGTGCGTGATTGCAAGGCGCCAGAGCAAAAGGTTTACTTAGTAGGTGGGGCTGTTCGGGATTTGCTATTGGGTAAAGGTGTCCATGATTTTGATTTTGTCACTTCGCAAGGCTCACGTAATTTGACCAAAGCTTTGCGGAAGAAATTGGGTGGGGGGTACTTTACGCTGGATGATGAGCGTGGTTTTAATCGACTGATTTTGGATGGCGGAACACCAAATGAAAGGCATATTGATATTGCTGAATTTGTTGGGGGGAATCTGCGAGCTGATTTAAAAGCACGCGATTTCAGGATAAACGCAATGGCAATTGATGTGGATCAAGCGGATGTTTTGATTGACCCATTGGGTGGAGTGGACGATCTCGAGCTGGGCATTCTTCACATGGCATCACC
>JAAZIH010000100.1 GCA_012800995.1 Chloroflexota bacterium | reverse complement strand
GACCTCGGAACAGCCAACACACTTGTTAACGTGCGCGGCAAGGGCATCGTGATCAATGAGCCCTCATGGGTCGCGATTGATAAACGCACGCGTGAACCACAACGCATTGGCGCTGCTGCCAAGGCGATGGTTGGTCGCGCGCCCGCTAACATGATTACCATGCGCCCCTTGCGCGATGGCGTTGTTTCTGAATTTGACATTACCCAGGCTATGCTTGAGTATTTTATCCACAAAGCCCACGAAAACAGCATTGTGCTCTTTCCTCATTCGCGCGTCGTAGTGGGTATTCCATCCGGCGCGACAGAAGTTGAAAAACGCGCGGTATATGACGCCGCGATGAGTGCCGGCGCGCGCGAAGCCTATATGATACTTGAGCCTTCAGCGGCTGCTATCGGTGCCGGCCTGCCTATTGATGGCTACGGCAACATGATTGTTGATATCGGTGGTGGCACAACCGAAGTCGCCATTATCTCGATGGGTGGTATTGTTATTTCACGCTCACTTCGTGTTGCTGGCGATGAACTTGACCAAGACATCATCGAGTACATTCGCAGCAAATACAACCTCTTCATCGGTGAACAGATGGCGGAGAAAATCAAGATTGCCCTCGGCTCCGCCTATCCCCTCAAGGAAGAAAAAACCGCTGATGTGCGCGGCCGAAACTTAATCACCGGTTTGCCCGAAGCCATTGAAGTCTCATCCATCGAAATTCGCGAGGCTTTAGCGCCCTCGGTGCAAGTGATTATCGATACCATCAAAGACGCGCTTGATGAAAGCCCACCTGAAATCCTCGCGGACCTCATGGATACAGGTATATGCCTGGCAGGCGGTACCTCACAACTGCAAGGTCTGGCTGAAAGACTGGCAAATGAAATCCGCGTGCGTGTTTGGGTTGCTGAAGACCCCATGACCTGCGTAGCGCGTGGATGTGGCATGATTTTTGATGATGTTGAACAATACGAAGGACTCTTGGTGGGTGTCGAACGCGACCCCTATACGAGCGGACAATCCTAAGTCCTTCTCTCCGAACGGATCGCTCTGCGTGAGGTTCCCTTAAGATGCGAAATCTCTTTTCACCCAAAAACATACGTAATCTTGTCATTGTCACTGTTGTGATAGGTTTAATCGTCATCGCGCTTTCGGGCTACCTCACGCCTGTGTTTAGTTTCATTTTTAGCCCAACCATCTCGACCCAAAGCTGGCTTTCGCAACGCTATATTGCATTTCGTGAGTTTTTCACCTCGCCGCGCGATATGGCCACCCTGCGTGCCCAAAACCAGGCTTTGGAACAAGAAGTAGCCCAACTGCAGAGTGAAATTGTTGCCTTACAGGAAAACCTCAGCCAGGCAGAAATCCTTTACACCTTGCTCGATTTTGCCCGCACCCACCCTGAACATGAGTATATTGCCGCAACCGTCATCGGGCGGGAAATCAGTCCCTACTTGCAGTATGTTATTATCGACAAAGGCTCCAACCACGGCATTCGCTATGGCATGCCCGTGGTAACCCAGGAAGGGCTCGTTGGTCGCATTGACGCGGTTATCGCAAACGCCTCGAGGGTCAAGCTCATCACAGACGCCAGTATGGCGGTCAACGTGCGCTTAAAAGCAGCTGATGTTGAAGCCCAAATTCATGGCTCAATCACCAGCGAAATCACGCTTGACCTCATCCCACAGGATGTCGAAGTACAGCTTGGCGAAGTTTTGCTTACCAGTGGTTTAGGGGGCACCTATCCACCCAACATTTTCGTGGGTCAGGTGCTCTCAATGCAATCCAAACAAAACACCCTTTTTCAAACAGGATCGGTTCAACCAGTTGTAGATTTCCACGGTTTAAGCGCGGTGCTGGTGATATCCAATTTCAATGTTGTGGATATCACCCCATTAGAGCCATAAGGTTTTTCGATGATTGAGTATGTGTTAAGTTCGCTTGGCTTCATGATAGCCCTTATGCTGCAATATGGCATTTTTAGCCGCTGGACCTTGCTTTCTGGCTGCGCAGATCTTGTTTTGCTTTTCATCATCGCGCTCTGCCTTAATTCAGACGCAAAACGACTTTGGATCATGATCTTAATCTTTGGCGCGATTGTGGGCGCGATTTCCGCCCTGCCCTTTTTTGTGCCACTTTTGTTTTACTTCGCGGTTTTTCTAAGCGCGCAAGAAATCCGCAAGCGAATTATGCAAACACCATTACTGAGCATGTATTTGCTCACTTTCGTTGCTACACTCGCCTGGCATGGGATAAACATTGCCTTACTTTTTATAAAGCGTGTTCCCTTTGATCTGCCAACAGCGCTTTTTGAAATATTGCTTCCTTCTGTCTTGTTGAACATACTGCTTTCCATGCTCATTCACGCCATCGTTCAGGAAGCTAACCGCATGATTACTCCGAAAGGAGCCGAAGCATGAACAACGACAATCAACAATACGAAAAACCAACCATCGCGCTTGGTCGTTTTCGATGGATATTTTTGGTTATCACACTCGTTTTCCTTTTTTACACTTTCACCTTGTTCGATTTACAAATTATTCAAGGTTCCAGCTTCCGCGCGCAAGCGGAAGAAAACCGAATACGCCATATAAGCATCCCTACTCAACGCGGTATGATCTACGATCGCAATGGTATGTTGTTAGCCCGCAATGTGCCTGTTTTTCACGTGGCCATTACACCTGCTGAACTACCCGCATCTGAAGGAAAAACCTTTGAGATCTTCCGCGAATTAAGCGTGCTTCTGGACATCCCGGTTAGTCGCGGGGAAGTCAACGAAGAAACGTCCGCTCTGTTTACACCTTGTTACACCGATTTTGGCATTGAGCAAATCGTACAGATTGCCGGTTCACTTTGGCCCTATTCCCCCACGCGTGTCAAGTGCAACGTTAGCAAGGAAGTTGCCATGCAGGTCACTGAAAAAAATAACGACTGGCCAGGCGTCAGCGTGGAAATCGAATCAATCCGTGAATATCCTACCGGTGAAGTCACCGCGGAATTGATTGGCTTTTTAGGTCCTATTCCTGAAATCCTGGTAGATTATTATACCGATCAGGGTTTCGTCTCTGGCCGTGACAAGGTCGGATACATGGGTGTTGAAAATTCGCTGCAAGATATCCTGGGAGGTACTAACGGAAAACGCGTCGTCGAAGTCAATGTCGGTGGCGAGATTATCCGCGATATTGAAGAACCCATTGAGCCTGTACCGGGACAGGATGTGTACCTCACTATCGATTATCGCCTTCAAAAAGCAGCGCGCGAGGCACTCATCTCAGAGCTTGAAATCTGGAACCAGCGATATTTAGAATGGCGTGGTGAAATCCTTAGCACAACAGGTGTAGTGATTGCCATGAATGTTAAAACCGGTGAAATTTTGGCCATGGTATCTATCCCCAGTTACGAAAATAACCGCATGGCACAGTTTATTCCTGGTGATTACTATGAACAACTTAGCATAGATGAAGCAAAACCGCTGTTAAACAAAGCCATTTCTTCGGAATTGCCTCCTGGCTCTGTTTATAAAATGGCAACCGCCATTGGTGCCTTAAATGAAGGTGTCATTGGACCCTGGGATACAATCGATGACCCCGGGCGAATCACTCTTGAGCAAAAATTTATTGAGGGCGAACGCATTACCATGACCCAGGATTATGTCTGCTGGGATGAAAATGGACATGGACCGGTCAATTTTATTAATGGCGTGAAATGGTCCTGCAATGTCTATTTCTACAAGATCGGCGGAGGTTATGGCGATGAAGTTGCCGAAAATGGATTAGGCATTTGGCGCATGAATGAATACGCCCATGCCATCGGTTATGGACAACTGACCGGCATCGAACTCCCCGGTGAAGCTGATGGACTCCTGCCCAACCCCACCTGGAAACGTCTCAATCAAGGTGAAAACTGGGCAACCGGCGACACCTATCTCGCAGCAGTTGGACAGGGTTATGTTCTGGCAACACCACTTCAGGTACTTCATTCGATTGGAACGCTTGCCAATGATGGCAAACACATGCAGATCAGCCTTATTTCAAAAACAACTGACTCGGAAGGGAACATCATTAGCAGCTTTGAACCAAAAATGCTTTGGGATATCACCAAAGATGAACTCATTGAAAGCTATATCGGCAACAACAAAACCGGCGAATTCAAAGCGGTTGAACCGTGGGTTCTGGAATTTGCCAAGCGCGGCATGGAAGAAGTGACATTTCCTGGCGGTACTGCCTCTGACCTTTTTGAAGGCGATGATAAAGGTGTCGCCGGCAAAACAGGTACCGCGGAATACTGTGACGACTGGGCAAACCGCGAAAACCTTTGCGTGCCCGGCAACTGGCCTGCCCATGCCTGGTTTGTTGGTTACGCACCTCAGGATGACCCTGAAATCGCTGTTGTATCCTTCGTTTATAACGGTAGCGAAGGCTCCGCCGTGAGCGCGCCAATTGTGCGTCGCGTGATAGACTTCTACTTTGAACAGAAAGCCATCGATGAAGCCCTAAGAAATCCAGGAGGTGGCAATTGAGTCAACCGCCTGAACTGACAATCAAAGGTTACCGGGGCGGGGTTTTAATTACCTTACCAGCCATTTCCTGCTTTGCCCAAAGGGATTTACTCATCAGACGCATTCAAAGTCAGGAGCGTTTCTTCAAAGGCGGCAGGATCGCCCTGGATGTGGGTGAAACCGCTTGGAATGAAGAGCAAATCACAAAACTTTTGCGCGACTTATCTGACGAAGGCGTTTGCCTGTGGGCAATACTGAGCACGTCCCAGGAGACCCTCAATTCTGCTGCCAATTATGATATTCCGACTTCAATCAAACGCGATGGCGAGCCAAAAGCCCAAGAAGAAACTGTCTCCAGTAAATTAGACTTGGCAAAAACAACCTGGCTTGAGGAGGACATCACCAATGATTCCGAGCAAAAACGCCATTTTGAAGGCAAACTATGCCTCGTTGGAGACGTAAAGGCTAACGCGACGCTTAGCGCGGATGACTCCATCATCATTTGGGGCAAAGCTGCTGGAGAAATATCCGCAGGGTCAGGCTCCTGCCCCAACAGCCAAATCTTTGTCTTGTCCTATGATGGCGCAATTTTCCGCTTGAACGGCACGGAAGTCATCTTACCCCAAAAATTAAGAAAAGGCGCCACGCTTAGAATTTGGATAGAAGATCAAAACATCAAGGTTGATGTTCTTAAAGAAAAGCGTTTTGGAATTCTATGAACACTCGAGATTACTGGAAAAGGTTCGATATTCCCCTTTTTGCGGCGGTTTTGCTCTTGTGTATCTTTGGCATCGCGCTGATTAGCTCCGCTATCGCTGGCAACCCGACCCTTGAAGGCCACCCCAAACGCCAGGCTATATTCATGGCCATCGGTCTGGTCGCGCTCTTTGCATCAGCAGCCTTCGATTACCGCATTTGGCAAACAATCAGCAAACCTTTTTATCTCTTTGTGCTTATTCTCCTGGTTTTCGTATTCATCATGGGCGCCGCCAGATTTGGCGCAGCAAGGTGGCTTGAAACTGGATTAGTTACTCTACAACCAGCAGAGTTGGCTAAAATTGCTATCATCTTGAGTCTCTCAAGTTTCTTTGCCACGAATATTGCCAAAATCAACAATTGGGGAACCATTGGCAGAAGCATCCTGCTCACCAGTGGTATCGTGCTCTGGATTATGCTGCAGCCAAACCTCAGCACAAGCATTGTTATTTTAGTCATTTGGGCAACCATGCTTTGGATTTGTGGCTTGGAAATCAAGTACATCTTTTACGCGGTCTTGTTCTTTGCGGTTTTCATTGGCCTGAGCTTTGCCTTTGACTTCCCTTATCTTGCAGATTATCAAAAATCACGTATTACAAACTTCTTAAGCCCCGATGAAAATGCGCGTTACGGAGATACTTACAACGTTGATCAGGCCAAAATCAGTATTGGCAGTGGTGGTTGGTTCGGTAATGGTTTCGGTCAGGGTTCTCAGGTTCAATTACGCTTTTTGAAAATTAGGCACAACGACTTCATTTTTTCCGTGCTGGCACATGAATTTGGCTTCGTGGGAACAATCATTGTCTTGGCTCTGTTAGTATTCATCATCGTGCGCTGTTTTGTCATCGCCAAAGAAGCGCCAGACGCTTATGGCTCATTGGTTGCCTATGGATTTGGCATTTTAATGGCGTTCCAGACGATGGTAAATGTTGGAGTGAACCTCAACGTCTTACCTGTTACAGGCTTAACGCTGCCTTTCATTAGTTATGGTGGGAGTTCGCTGGTGTCGATGCTTTTGGGCATTGGCATTGTTCAAAGCATCCGCATGCGTAGCCTGCCTAAAGAAAAAGCTATCGCCAACTAAACCTTTTTTACGATAATAAATCGCGCGGTGTTACAATACAATAAAACAATTCTTCACTTGGAGGCATATGAGCGAATCTTTCAACTTATTCAGGTTACAACAACTTGACCTTATCCGCCTAAAAATTCTAAGCCGCCAACGGGAAATTGAAAAAACAATCAATTCAGACCTAAACATCCAAAAAGCGCAATCCCTTGTTGATGATGTCAGAGAACAGCTCAACGTTGCCAATCAAGCCTACACCAAAATCCATGACCAGGTTGAAGAACGCAACCTAAAGCTCAAATACACTCAGGCAAAGCTCTTTGGTGGTCAAATCACCAACCCCAAGGAACTGCAAGACCTTGAGGCAGAGAGTGCAGCCTTGACTAATTATCTATCTGAACTTGCTGATGAGCAGTTCCTGGCACTTGAAACGCTTGAAGAACGCCAAAAAGCCCTCAAAGCCGCTGAAGAAAACCTGTCAGATGTAAAGAGCCAGACTGCCACAAAACATTCAAAATTAATGGGTGAAGCCAGGCAGCTTGAAGATAAACTGCCCAGCGTCAATGAACAGCGCAAAAGTTTACGCGCCCAGATATCGCCATCAAACTACCAGGCTTATGTTGATTTACTTAAAAGTAAAGGTGGGCGAGCGGTCGCGGAAGTTATCGATTCAAGCTGTAATGCCTGTGGAGTTAGGGTAGCGCCAGGTGACATACAACGTGCCAAATCACCTTCTGAGATTGTCTATTGTAAAACCTGCGGACGAATGCTTTACGCTAAATAGTTATTTTACAAAATTGCCCAAAACTGCAACGACAATAATTTGAAAAATTAAGATCGCTATCAGGAGGATGAGTGGAGCGAAGTCGAATCCTTTATAAGGTTTCACACGTTTTCGGATCGGATCGAGCAATGGGCTGAGCATGCGCCCCAGCACGCCATCTGCTCCGGATTTAGGAAATATCATTTGAATAAGCACATAGAACACTACTAAGACAGCTAATATTTGACCTAAAATATTGATTACTCTGATGACTGTTTCCATTTTCTATCCTTAGCGCTGTCTCTCACCCAACAAAATGCTTCCCAGTCGCACAATCGTCGCTCCTTCCTCGATGGCGACAACAAAGTCGTAACTGGTTCCCATGCTCAATTCGTGTAATTTTAGTGATGGATCTTTCGCGTTTAAAAAGTGAAGCAGTTCTCTCAACTGTCGGAAGTAAGGGCGATTAAGCTCCGCATCGTCAAACAATGGTGGCATGCTCATAAGTCCCGTT
>JAAZIH010000014.1 GCA_012800995.1 Chloroflexota bacterium | reverse complement strand
TGCTTTCTTTCAGTTTCATCTTATTCTGGCGTTCTCTAAAGAAATAGAGCACCGCCACCACGCCAATGAGAATGGCAATGGCTTCAACCAGACCCCACCAGCGGATGGTGCTCGATCCAGCCACAAGTCCAGGCGAAAACCAGTAAAAGATGCTCAGGATTTGTGGCGCCAATGTGCCCCGACTGATGCCCATCAATGCCATGGCTGCCATCACCCCTGTCAGAAAAGCCAGAGGAATCCTGCCCAGCCGACTGCCGCGCTTGAAAAACATCATAATCAAAAGAACAGACAAGACCAAAGGCACCAATGCCAGGTAAAAAGCCTGCGTGCCCACTTGGATTAAGGGTCTAATCAGCATGGGTAAGATAACCGAGCGGATGATTAAAAGCGTCGCGAAACCAGCACTAACACCTACTAAGAGGTAAAGCGCGATGCCAAAAAACACATTGTCTTTAATCAGGTAACTAAAAACCATGACCGTTAAAGCCAGACCGACGATGCCTAAAATCAGATCGGATGGGCTCATGCTTGCCCTCCGTCTTCTGTCTTTGGCTGTTCGTCGCTTACCCGTCTCAGCAAAAAGCCCAAAATCAATAATAAAACCATAGAAATTAAACCAACATGATAAACACTTTGGTTGATACCAGCCGTTAGGCTTATCTCTTTAAGCCCACCCACACCGGTCAAATAAGCCAGAATCTGACCACTGGCAAAATAGGGCTGAATAGCAACGGCTTCTTTTTGACTAATAATCGCCAATGTGCTCAAAAAAGGATAATTGGGAGCGACTTGTTCAAGCCAGCCACGAACGGTAAAAGAAGAATCGGTCAGGAGTAAAACGTAATCAAAATCTTCAAGATTTGGTATTTCTTCCTTTGGCGCTTTTTTCGCGTCCACTTCCGCGTCAGACTTTGGATTTAAGGCCATATCAAGCATCGCGAACTGCCCACCGGGCACATATACCGGTGCCGGGTGGTTTTCAAGTTTGGCCTGCTGATACAAGCTCTCTGCCAGCCATACGCCATCCATACGCAGGGTAATCGCTTGCCAGGATAAACCCTGACTGTCCAATTGCTTCAAAACTGGCGCGGCGAGAGCTTCAAGCTCAGGCGCGCTGGCGGCGGAATACGACATCACCAGCAAGAGTTTTTCGTCTTTGTCTATCATGTCGAGATGCCTGCTAAAACGTTCTTGCGGTACGCTGACAGTGGCTTTGGCACTCGAATGCCTGGGAATGAAAATAATCGATAATAACAAAATGATGATTAACGCCAAGCCGATGATTAAGCGCGAATAATCCTTTTTCTGAACTTTTTCCTCATTCTTGCCCGGCAGAGGACGCCCTTCCTCGCTCAACAAGGTTTTCAGGAGGGCGACTTTTTCATGTTGACCTCTTAAGATTACCAAATCCTGCAAAATGGCTTCGCGGTCAGCGTCCAGGGCTCTTTTGGCTATGGCTGGCAGTCCCTCGTCACTTTCATTTGGCGAAACTTCGGTGACCTGGGTATCAAAGACCTCATCCGGGTTTAATTTAACGTCTCCGACAATCACAAAGCCCGTTTCTTCACTCAAAGGCTTTTCGGATGGCTTTGCTTGCGCCTCTTCTTGCCTTGGTACGTCAGTACTTTCTAAATCCAGGTCATCTTCGGGGATGTTGTGCTCGATTTCCGGCTCGTCCGGCTCATCTGGCTCGTCTTCGTCATCTTCGGGCGCTTCATCCGGCTCTTTATTTTCCAAGACCTTAAGCGGAACGTAATCATCGCCCAGCCCTTTTCGGCGCAGTTCTTCAAGCGCTTCTTCGGTCCACTCATCATCTGGATTGAAAAAATCTTCGCCACCTTCATCCTCAGGGTGTAAAGCGCGTATACGGCGCAGCCATTCGGGCACGCCCTGCTCATCTTTTGGACTGGGTTTCAAGCGTTCAGCTTGTTTGGCTTTTTTAAGCTCGGCTTTTTCGCGCAGATCATCCAACCATACCTGATATTGACTTTCAGCATCACTTTTTGTGTCATCTTCAAGCCGCTCTTGCATGGTATTCAGGCTCTTGGTCAGCCTGCCGGTGGCGTCCTCTTCAGCCTGCGCGCGCTTGCGAACCCGTTTAAGCCATTCTGGTGTGTCGGAATCCGTTTCTTGGGCTTCCGAATTGCCTTCGTCTTTATCAGTAGTGTCATCCTCAATCAACTGCGGTGCTGATTGCATTTCTTCAAGGATAAAAGGTAGCGTTGCCACATCTTCTTCTGGCATGTTTTCCGGCAGATCAATTTGTCCATCAAAGCTGAACATCGCCTCAAGCGCGGTGCCGCAATGCACACAATGGGTCATGTATGCCAGATTTTCCTTGCCACATTTTGGGCATTTTTGCATGCTTAAGCCATCAGTCATCATAAGGCCTTTCTACGCCGGTCAAAACACGCACCCCCATCAAAATCGCGCCCAACGCCACGCCAATCAACAACCCCCGCGCGCCAATCATCGGTAAGCCCTCAATGACATGAATGACACGCTGCAAAGGTGGAAAATCAATCGCTTGCAGAAAACCCAAGCCCAAAATCAAAAAAACCATCGCGCTAATAGCAAAAGAAATCGTGAGCGCGTTCCATCCCCGCTCATAGAAGAACTTGATGCCCAAACTCGCCATCACAATCGCCACCAAGCCCAAAAGCGCGGTCTCAAGCGGACGAATAATGCCGGCGATCCATTTCAAAAAAGTGGGGTTCTCCACCCCGAACAAAAAGCCCGCGATGAGCGTGAACAAAAAAGCCAACACAGCCACCAGACTATAAATAAAGCCTTGTCTTCCCATGGTAATGTAGCCAATATGCATAAAAAGCAAGCGCGCCAGCACGACCAGGAGCGCCACACTTGAGAGCACAATCGCCCAATTCAGCACCACGCTCACCCAGCCACCGAGATCCTCCCGGAAGAAAATGCCCACCATCACAAGCAGCGCGCTCAGAACAGCGACAATTAATGGCACAGCCTTTTTCATGGCAAGACCCCCAAAAAGTGCAGTAAAACCGCCACGGTCAAGCCAACCACAATCAAAGCGCGGATGATTTTGAGCGTGATGAGGGAAGCATCCAGCCCAGCCTTTTCACGCGGGCGGGTGGATTGGTTCAAAAAGGCTTCCTCGCCTAATGCGCTTTCTGGATCAGCCAGATAAGAGGCTGCCTGCCCTGAAAGCGAACTGCTGGCAACTACCGTGTCCAAGCCCTGGCGTTTGGCAGAGTCAAGCGCCAAAATCAGCTCGGGGTTCAACTCACCCTGCATTACCAGGGCGCTCAGGTTGGGACGGCTCAGTTCGGGTAAAAGACCTGCCAGATAAGCGTAATTTTCTACACCTGCCAAAGCGCTGCTATCCATTCTAAAAAGCTCCGGCATCGCCGCGCCATCATAAGTACCTGCGTTGAGTTGCTGGCTAAGCAAAGCCAAACTGCCCTCACCAGCCATCGCTTTGGGTGGAACATCGCTGATCAGGCTGTGTCTAAAGACATGCGCCTGCGTCTGCAAGCCCGTTAGCCCAGCCAAAGATCCCAGTCGCGCGCCATCACCCTCGCTTAAGCCAATCACAATGCCTTCACCACGCTCAGAACTGCGATGCAGAATGGCATCCAGGCGGGTTTTCGCTTCAGCTTGCGCCTTGCCCTGCTTTTGGCGGGCGCGCGCGATAAAATAGCTGATGATAAAAATGAGAAACAGGGCGACTAAAAGGGCATACGCCACCCAATCATTTAGGCTCAACTCAGGCATTTCTCTCCCTGTCCTTCAGATATACATGCCACGGTATAAGCGGTTTTTTCATAGATAAAGTATAGCATGATTATGCATGGCTGGCGCAATTTCACTTCAGTAAATCTACCTATACAGGAATGTGTTTATCCCCATTGAACTTTTACTTCTATGAAGTGAACATATTTAAAAGAACCTCTCTATTACACCTTCACTGCTCATACCTTTGATATCCCTTGTTCCATAAAGACTGAACTCTGGGCAGGTTTTGCCCAGAGCTCAGTAAAAGAGATTAGATAGTTAGCATAAATGGACTAAACTGATGTCAGGAACAAGGCTGTCATAATCACCACGTCTTGCAGGAAGTGGATCAGCCAAGCCCAAAAGAAGCCTTTAGTTTCGTGAATACTTTTCGATAAGAACCAGCCGATAAATGCTGCCATAATCACGCCCGGTATCTTCCCGGGTGTGCCAAAATAATGAGCCACTCCAAAGACAACCGCCGATAGCGCTTTAGAAATAGTGGGGTTGAGGTCGTGGTATTCCACGATACTGGCAAAGGTGTGACGGAAAGTGATCTCTTCAACAAAACTATTTGTGAGGGCAAATAATATGATCATAAGAAAACTTCCTAAACTGAGGCTTTGGATGACCCCTTTTCGGTAAACCTGAAAATAGATGACCACCGCCGTTACGACCGTGATAATGATGGCAATATTTAAGCCACCTTTTTTCCAGGTATCCTTGTTGTTTTTCGTGATCCCGATCCAAGGTTCTGGCATAACTTCGCCATCGATTCGTGTGATGTTTAAGAGTCGAATAGATTGAAACCCGGTTTGCAAGCCTGTGATTAAGATAACCACAAAGCTCATGACAAGTGTAGTTGCCTGATAAGCAAATACTCTATTGAGATAATTTGTTTCGAACCAGTTGACTGTGAAAAGCGAGTTATTCATTAGATAAACAATGCCCGCTACCATTAAACCCACTACTAAAAGAGTGATTGTTAGATTGATATAAGCTTTTTTCATAGTGCTTCCTCTATTATTTTTATTGATTTTTTTAGCCACTCAATAGTGACCTCGTTTTGCATGATTCCATAATCCAAAGCAAGGTCAAATGAGAGATTATTTATTTTGGTTAAAACGGATTTCTTTATTTCAGAATAAACCTGTCCTTGCGCGAGCAGGTCATTGAGAACATTTTTCAAATCTTCCAGTAAAGCCGGATAGTCGTCGCGATGGCTGACAAACAACTTTAGCAAGAGTTCATCCCGGTAAATGGTTGTATATTGATGATTTGACAACCATTCTGACAAGGCTTCTTGTCCAAGAGGGGTGATTTTGTAAACAGCCTTGTTTCTGCTTCCTATTTCCGGCGATTTTTGAATAAGTTTTTCATCAGCAAGAATTCTTAAAGTGCGATGAACGTTGCTGTAAGATTCATTCCAAAAAAAGCCGATGTAGTCTTTCGCGAATTTTGCCAGATCGTAAGCTGACATCTTTCTTATATTTAGCAAACCCAGTAATGCGTATTTTGTAGACATAGTTCTCTCCTGTTGGACAAGATTCTATCCTATCTATTAGATATATCAATAACAATGTATAAGCTTTTTTCCAACAATTCTCATGACACAAATTAATAGATGACGAATACCTTAGATTTGCTCTTGACAACTTGAACAGTGTTCAGTATACTGTTATTGAACAACGTTCAAGACGGAGATAATATGGAAGATAACACGCAAAAACAACAAGATATAAAAGAACACATCATCAACACAACCATCTCATTAATTGAAAATTCAGATGGTTTGATAGAAAACATCACCATCCGCGCCATCGCGCAAAAAGCGAATGTAGCTGTTGGACTTATCAATTACCATTTCGAATCGAAGAAGAATTTGATAGAAGTCTGCGTTCAGCGAATCATTTCGCATGTCATGGCAACTTTCCCTAAAAATGCAGAAACAGAAGGTTCGCCCGCCCCCGATGACGGGCGCCAATCAGAGATGGCATCTTTCACTGCCAGGGTTTTCGACTTTCTGTTAAATCATCCTGAGATTGCCAAGATATCCATACTTGCCGACCTCACAGAACCGAACATCGCCAGCAATTCTTCTGTAAGTTACAGGGCTATTCTAAAAGGCTTACCAGAGTCAGAAGATAAGAAGTCGGAAAGAATCAGAAGGATAAAGGCTTTTATGCTTTTATCTGCCATTCATGCCGCGTTTTTAAATCGCCAAATCAGCGCTGAACTTCTGCACATGAACCTGAATAACGAGGACGATTACACCGACTTTCTCCGCCTTGTAACAGAAATTCTGAATATCACATAGCGGATTTTGAAATAAACGCTATTGCCTAAAACGGCAATACAAAAAGGAGCAAGTAAAATGACAAAAGAAAAAGGAAAGGCAAGGAATAGAATAATGAAATGGTTTGCATTAGGGCTTTTAGCGGTCGTCGTCTTATATTTTGCTGTTCAAGGCATTCGCTGCATTTATGGATTAAATCAGGCGAAAAGCAAACTAAGCACTTATGATGTAAAAGTGGCAAATTTGTCCTATGGGAAAATGACTTACGTTGATGAAGGCGAAGGCGAAGTCATACTATCCGCACATGGTCTTTTTGGCGGCTACGATCAGGCTTATGAGAATGTAATAGCCAGGAGCGGCAAAAACCGCGTGCTTGCGCCATCGCGCTTTGGCTATCTTGGTTCCGACGTCAAAGGTGAGGGCAGTCCCAAAGACCAGGCTGATGCTTATGTAGAATTGCTTGATCAACTGGGTATAGATCAAGTCTTTATTTTGGGCACATCCGCGGGTGGCACGCCTGCCATTCGCTTCGCGCTGGATTATCCGGAACGTGTCAAAGGCTTGATTTTATATTGTTCGGCGATGCCCGTAACTGAAAAACCGGAAAGCTTTATTGAATACCAGGCTCCGCCCGAACCCTTCTTGTCCGATTATGCCATGTATCTCATCAGCCCGCTGATGCCTCCATTATTGGGCATGTCCGCTTCAACAGTCACAATCATTCAGCCCATCTCGGAAAGAAAAGTTGGTGCTATCATAGACGGCAAACTGACCAACCCGGATATGGAAAGACATTTTGAAGACTATCCCATTGAAGAACTAAAGGTACCTGTCCTGATTCTGCATTCCGAAGACGACCCCATTGCCGGTTTCGAGAAAGTCAAAAACGCCCAGCGCCGTTTTCCTGACCTTACCCTGGTCGCTTTCCCAGATGGCGGACACATGATGGTAGGCCACAGCCAAGAAATCGACCAGGCTCTCGATGATTTCCTCAGTCGGCATCAGTAGTTTTAGAAAAATAATATGGTGTTGCTAATTGCTTATCAGTAGTTTGTACCGATTTACACCATCGCACCAAAGCCCACACTCTGACAAGTAGCCGAACTGTTTCGTAAACACCATTGGAAGATAACAAAAACACCTTCCTGAGAAGGCGTCTTTGTATGTTTTAGTTTTGATCTTTGTCTTCAAGGCATTTTATTCCGGAACCAGATTTTCTGCTGCGGGTTCTTCCTTTTTCTTGACCAACTTCCAGGCATGCATCGCCAATGACAAAGCAATCACGCCATAAGAAACAAAGACTCTAAAGTATTCACCAATTTGCGCGTTATTAAACAACTGCTTGCCAGCCTGTGGCGCGACGATGAACAAGGTGTGGAAGAGAATTACGCCAATAATCGCTTGTTTATTGGTCGCTTTCTGCACCGAAGCTCCACCCACCAACAGAGCCGCGATAGCAAATTGAGCAATCTGCGTATGAGCGCCATAGGTTGAGAAGGTGCCGATATTCTGGAGGAAAATCAACTGTCCCCAACTGGCTAAGACTGTAGAGATAATCATCGCGATGATGCGTGTTTGGTCTACGTTGATACCGGATGCCATCGCCACACTTTGGCTTTGACCGACGGTGCGCATGTTCTGGCCTAAACGGGTAGCAAGGATTTTGTGATTGAACCAGCATAATCCCGCGATCAAAAGGAACGGTAATACCGGCAATTTTACAAACAGGAGAACTTGTTCAATCTTAGGCAGGTAAGTCAAACCGTAAATCACACCACATAATAAGAGCATCGCGATCGGTTGTATCAATGCTTTAGGCTCTTCTTTTTCAATCCATAGCAACTTGACGATTTTTACGATTTGAATCACCGCGTAAACGACAAGCACGATTGTCAAAGCATTTAACAAGACCAGACGGTCGGTTGAGAGGAACCGTTCAATTGTTGGGATGTATGAAATACCAAATGCCACAGCGACTACCCCAAAAAAGATGAAGTCATTCTTCTTCAACTCGTACTTTTTCAAAAAGTGCAACAAAACTTTTATAAGGGTTACTGCCAGAATGATGTAGAAG
>JAAZIH010000099.1 GCA_012800995.1 Chloroflexota bacterium | reverse complement strand
CTATTCCCGCGAGATGTTCACAAAAATAAGCGGTCTTCGACGGGTTTCGTCAAATAGCATTGACTTTGCCACGTTTTGAAGCTCTTTTTGAAGATTATTGCTTGGGAATTGCACAAGTTTCTCAACTCGTTTCTTTAAGTTATCAAAGAGCTCCACCGATTCATCCTGCGCCATAAAACCACGGCTGATAATTTCGGTGTCTTTGTATTGTCCGGTTTTTTTATCCAGCACGAGGTTCAACAAGACAACTCCATCCTGGCTCAAAAGTTCGCGCTCGCGCATAATGTCACGGTCAACATCCCCCACACCAGTGCCATCCACAAAGACATAGCCACCAGGAATGCGTTCGCCCAATTTCAATCTGCCATTTTTAAACTCAATCACCCTGCCATTTTCGACCAAGGCGATTTGCTCTTCTTCCATGCCCACGCTAAGCGCTAATTTTTTATGCTGTTTGAGCATACGTGTTTCGCCATGGATGGGAATGAGATACTTCGGCTTAACAAGGTGCAAGAGCAGTTTGATTTCTTCCTGACTGGCATGACCAGAAACATGCACTGGCGCAATCGCTTCATAAATAACATCCGCGCCACGTTCCATCAAACGGTTTATGGCACGGTATACCAGCTCTTCGTTACCTGGGATGGGATGGGAGGAAAGCACAACCGTATCGCCCTCTTTGATGTCAAAGCGGCGATTGGTGCCATTTGCCAGCCGACCTAATATAGATGTAGGCTCGCCTTGAGAACCCGTAACCAGCAAAACCACCTTATCGTCTTTCATGTTGAGCACGTTTTCAAGGGGCAACACGGTATCATCATCATATTGGATATAGCCCAACTCTTTGGCGATGCGCGCGTTTTCGGTCATGCTCAGCCCCACAAACGCGACCTTGCGCTCGTATTTTTGGGCGGTGTCAATCACCTGTTGCATGCGCGAAATCAGCGAAGCGAATGTCGCCACGATGATGCGCCCTTTGGCTTCATGGAAGACTTTGTCAAAAGCAGCGTCAATAACCCGCTCACTGGGTGTCCAGCCAGGACGTTCAGCATTGGTTGAGTCTGCCAAAAGGGCCATGGTGCCACGTCGTGCAAATTCCGCCAGCTTGGCATAATCGGTGGGGGAGTTATCCACCGGTGTATGGTCAAACTTATAATCACCGGTATGTACCACAAGTCCAGCGGGTGTATCAATACCCAAACCAACCGCGTCTGGCACTGAGTGCGAGACGTGGAAAAAATCGACGTTAAATGAGCCTATGCGCACCGTTTCGCCAGCGTGTACCTTCATCATTTTGGGCTCTTTTTTGAAGTTGCGCGTGAGCTTGTTTTGAATTAAGCCCAAAGTTAATGGGGTCGCGAATATGGGCGCGTCGATATCTTCCAAAAGATGCCCGATGGCACCCACATGGTCCTCGTGCCCATGTGTGACCACAATGCCCACTACTTTATCCGCATTTTGACGCACATAATTAAAATCAGGGATGATGTAATCAATGCCGATCATGTCGTTATCCGGGAACATCATCCCGGCATCTACGATGAGCATTTGATTTTTATATTCGTAAACTGTCATGTTTTTACCCACTTCGCCTAATCCACCAAGTGGGATAATTCTTAATGTTTTATCTTTCATATTTCCACAAATTTGAGGTGGGATCTATCATTTAGTTTACAGCACCTCTTTATCTTTTTCCGTTAAATTTTTTGAATTGAACCTTACTAATTTTTCCCAATCAATAGAACCATTCGGTTTACAAAATGATTCCGAAAACTCAATGGTTAGTTTGTTTAAAAGAGCGGAACGACTTTCCAGATAAGCTTGATTTTTCTCTTGGGCTTTATAACCGATTGGTTCAATAATATCGGTATATAGTTTCTCATTGTCGCTAATTAAATACCAAAAGCTTTGTCCGACTACCTTTAAATAATTTGGCGTAAATACTGTTCTAACTTTTCCATAACAGATCCCCAAAACAGGTTGGATGTTAATATTTGCACCTGATTGTTTTAGTCTTCTTACACAATTATTAAGGTCTTGTTCCAACTTCTTATGCTGAGAACTGTTTCCCCAATTAGGTCCGGACTTTATCGACACTAAGTAGCGAATATTATCCTTGTTAAACTCAAGATCCACTCCTTGCGATGCTGATTTTATTCCGCCAAATACCCTGTTTGCAATAAAAATCGCTAAGTCTTCCAGAAAGTAGCCAAACATTGCCCCTTCAGAGGAAGATAGAAAAGCCTGCATTAAACTCTCTACCAAATCAGACGCAATCAAGAGGTTTTTTGCTCTAAAAAGATAGGGGTTCTTTTTCTTAAGTATTTCTTTGAGTGAGATTTGTTCTAATTTGGCGAGTCGCCTTTGGTGAAAACTGCTTATATTTTCATTAACATAGGCATTTAGTTCATCGACAGATAGCTTATCAATCATTCTCATCCTCTTCAACTGAATAATTTCCGCCTTCTTCAGCAATCATTGGAATTTTAATTTGGATGCCTTCCAATTGAGAATTAGATAACTCAACATATTCTTCCAAAATTTCAATTCCGGTGTAGTTTCTTCCTAATTCCGTTGCGGCCACAGCGGTTGTACCGGAACCAATAAAAGGATCAAGTACGATGTCGCCTGGTTTTGTAAAAAGTTTAATAAACCATGATGGCAAAGAAAGCGGAAAAGCTGCACTATGACTTTTATTGCCGCACTCTGTTGCCATATGTATCACATTGGATGGGTAAACCATATCACGATCAAGCCAATTTGATACATTTTTTCCGAAACCGCTCCCCACCCGAGAATTATCTCGCATCATATCCGTCTCACTTAAGTTTAGCAGACGTTTCTGTGACCAATCACCAACAGGCACTTTAACGGCATCTTGGTCCATGTAAAATTTTTTCTCTTTATTAAATTGCAGGAGTCTTTCCCAGTTATCTCTGAATCTATTGGGCCACTTTCCAGGATGAGAATTCTTTTTATGCCAAATAAATTCTTCGGTCCATAACCAACCTTGCTTCCTAAGTTCTTGTATTAACTGTAAAACATAAGTATGTCTTTCGCCATCAACAACCCGCTCTTTTATATTAAGAATAAAGGTACCTGTAGGTTTTAAAACGCGCAATAATTCAGCAGACTTCGGTAAAAACCATTCAACGTATTCGTCAGGTTTTATACCTCCATATGTAGATTTTCTTTGATCAGCATAGGGTGGAGATGTAAAAATCAGATCGAAACTGTCGTCAGGGATAAACTTCAGCACCTGTTCACAATCTCCCAAAAGTATTCTGTTGACGTAATGTGATTGCATCATATCTAAACTTTCTTTTCTTACCATTAGTATTATACCAAGCTACATCCGCTAAAAAAGGCGAAACCAGTATGTTAACATCACTTTTATTATTCGCATATTTTTTTCTTACACAACTTTCCTACCATACCAGTTGAAAGACACTTTATATTTGGAGGTAAATATGGCTTACAGAATTACACGATACCCTTACTGGAGACGAGGATCCAACCTTGAGCATATGATTGATCGCATGTTTGATATTGAGAGCGAACCCCTGCCCTCTGGCTTCCCGCTTGACGTCATCGAAACTGATCAGGAATATACTATCAAAGCCAGCGTTGCCGGTTTTGACCCAGAGAAAATCGAAATTACTTATGACGACAACACCCTTAGCATTCGTGGAGAGATCGCTGACGAAACCGTTGACGAAGAAAAAGGCAAATATCACATCCGTGAACGCCGCTGTGGTTCCTTCTACCGCGCTATCAGCATGCCCGGTGTGATCGATCCCGAACAAATCTCAGCGGAGACTGATAACGGCATCTTAACCATTCATTTGCCCAAGAAACCAGAAACTCAACCCCGAAAGATTGAAGTTACTGCGAGAAAAGTCATCGACCAGAAAGACTAAGGTTTGTTAAACAACTATTAGCTTTGTTAAAAACGATGGTTTAAACTAAGCTTGACATGATTAGCCTTCCATCGTTCACAAGACCGCCTCAATACAGCGGTCTTGTTTTTTTCTCGTCAAAAACCTAATGAGAAACAATATCTTTCTAAGCAATTGTCATTAATCAGGCGTGTAAAACCCCAAGCCTAAAAACCATTTTAATCACTGTGGCGAGCCAAAAGCGTTTGCTTTTTCCACTCGGGCAAGTCGCTTGATTCAACCAAAATCGCTCGGAGTTCATAAACCTGGTCACGCAACATCGCCGCGCGTTCGAACTCCAATTCCGCCGCGGCAGCTTTCATCTGGTTTTCCATCTCAGATATCAACTTTTCCAACTCGCGCTGTTGCATCTTGGAAGCCAACTGACGCGCGCTCTTGCTCTTATCCTCTTTTCCTTCAGCGACCGAATGAGTCAGGCGTTCAGTGATATCATACACCGCCTTGGAAATACCGACAGGCGAGATACCATGCTCTTCGTTGTACTTTTCCTGAATAGCCCGTCGCCGGTTGGTCTCGTCAATGGCACGCTTCATCGAATCGGTCATCTGGTCCGCATAAAGAATAACCTTTCCGTTGATATGCCTTGCAGCACGCCCAAAGGTCTGAATAAGCGCTGTTGTTGAGCGCAAAAAGCCTTCTTTATCCGCGTCCAAAATTGCCACCAGCGACACTTCCGGCAAGTCAAGTCCCTCGCGCAAGAGGTTAATACCTACCACAACGTCATAATTGCCCATGCGCAATTCGCGCAGGATGCTCACACGCTCGAAGGTCTCCACCTCAGAATGCAGATACTGCACCTTAAAGCCCGAATCCTTGAGATAAGCCGACATATCCTCAGCCATACGCTTGGTCAGCGTGGTCACCAGAGCGCGCTCGCCATTTTCAATCAATTTACGCAGT
>JAAZIH010000013.1 GCA_012800995.1 Chloroflexota bacterium | reverse complement strand
TCTAAGAATCAATTATGACGACCTTGTAGCTTCGGGCGTGGAAACCATACAGTACTTTGAGTTCAGTCTGGCAATTGACGAAAGTCAAACCTGGAGTCAATCCATCACCACTGAGCGCATTCGAGTCATTAGCAGTGCTGATCCATCAAGTGTGCTATCGCTTGAAAGAGAAGGCACTTTGCTGATGGAACATGAGGGTATACGCCTATTCATATTGCGCGATGAAAACCCGAACTATGATACAGGCGCGCGCTTCTTTATTTTGGCGGAAAATAACACCGATATTGATATTCAGCTATCTATGTTGGGGCTTCAGGTGAATGGTCATGAGATGACCCCCTCCTATTCAACAAAATTACTGGCGGGAATGAAATCCGTTAAAGAATTAACCTTTGTGGAGTCTCAGTTAATTGCACACGATATTCATCGCATTGACAGGCTTTCTTATCGTTTGGAAGCAACACGCAAAGACAATTCTGAGAGATTATTCAATAGTGGGCTGATTGAAAGCAACTTTGACTAAGCGTAAAAAAAGAGGATAAGACTTATGCAACTGTGTCCAAACTGCACATTTTTAGTCCGAAAAGAAACTGAAACTTGCCCTAAATGCGGGTTTTCATTTTCTGTTGCCCCGCCCTTGAACTTGGAGGATGAGCAGGTCTGCCGGGGTGTGTTGGTTTCTTCAACCTTGAAGAACACCATGGCGATGGAGAAGGTTCAGCGTTGGGTAATGGTAATAGGTATTAGCGTATTGCTGAGCTTGTTAGCGGTGCTGATTCTCTTATTTTTAGCCGTGATTAGCTTTATTTAGTTTCAAAGTATTGCTTCTTGCCGCTGTGAATTTGAGGTCAGATATAAGTTGAATTCTTTTCAAAAAAAGACTCGCTTAAAATCACTCCTTGCCTTATAATAGGCAAGCTTGAATAAATCCAGGCAAAAGTCAAAATAAAAGAAGAATCACCCTTGCGCTGAAAAGCGAGCTGTGATATATTCTAAAGGCTGCCCCTTTTGGGGCACGTTTTGACATAGACAGTTTAAGAATGTCGCCGCGTGGGCAGAGCGCTACACCAAGCTTCATTAACTGAACTGTGCGGAGATGATGCAGCCTTGCCCAGGCTGACAGTCTCGCTAAATTACAAACAGGAGAATAGAATGTTAAAAGGGCTTATTGGAAGAAAGATCGGCATGACCCAGATCTTCGATGAAAGCGGACGCGCAATTCCGGTTACGCTACTCGAAGCTGGGCCTTGTTTTGTTTCCCAGGTCAAGACTCCTGAAACCGATGGGTATTCCGCGGTTCAGTTGGCATTTGGCGCTGTGAAACCAAAACGATTGTCAAAAGCAGAACTTGGCCATCTCAAGGTCAACAATCTGCCCCCCGTGCGTGTCTTGCGCGAAATCCGTACGAAGAAAATCGAAGGCGTTAAACCTGGTGATGAACTCACCGCGGCTGTGTTTGAGGCTGGCGATTATGTTGACGTTATCGGCACCTCAAAAGGCAAAGGTTTTGCCGGCGTTATGAAGCGTCATGGCTTTGGTGGTGGTCTAAAAACCCACGGTCAGTCTGACCGCTGGCGCGCGCCGGGTTCTTCAGGTCAGGGCACAACCCCCGGTCGAGTTTTTAAGGGCAAGAAGTTCCCCGGCCAAATGGGCAATGTGCGTGTGACATCATCGCATATTCGTGTTGCCATGGTCGACGCAGAGCGTAACCTTATCGCCGTGCAAGGCTCGGTGCCTGGCGCCAAGGGCGATACCGTGATTATTCGTGCGGCTGCCAAGCAATAAGACGTGTGATTGGAGATAGAAACATGAAACTTGATGTCTATAACTTAAAAGCAGAAAAAGTAAGCGATGTTGAACTGCCCGAAGAGATTTTTGCGGCTAAGGTCAATGTTGATCTTATGCATCAGGCTTTCCAGCGTCAGATGGCTAACGCGCGCCTTGGTACACATAATACCAAGCGTCGTGCTGAGGTACGCGGCGGAGCAGGCAAGCCTTTCAAGCAAAAAGGTACTGGTCGCGCCCGACGTGGTAGCATGAAATCTGCCCAGCATGTAGGTGGTGGTCGTATTTTTACGCCAAAACCGCGCGATTACAGCCAGGAAATGCCCCGCAAAATGCGTCGCGCTGCTTTGCGTTCAGCGCTAACGGTAACCGCCAATGATGAAAAAATCATCATGCTTGATAGCCTGAATATGCCCCAGGTAAAAACTGCTGAACTGGCAAAGTCTCTCAAAAATCTTGCTGGCGACAAGCGCATTTTGGTTATTGTGCCTGAGACCAGCGAAGAGAACGAAAACTTTGTCAAATCTGGTCGTAATCTGGCTGACACCAAATTACTTCAGGCGCGCTACCTGAACATTCGCGATTTGCTGAATTCAGAAAAAGTAATCATCCCACTCGCGGCACTTGACGTGATCAAGAGCTATTTGGGATAGGAAGGTGGAGCAGAATGAGTATTTCAGCCTTTGATATCATCAGACAACCCATCGTCACTGAAAAGAGCAATTACCTCTCAAGCAATCTTCAGCAATATGTCTTTGAGGTTGCCAGCTTCGCCACACGCGAACAGGTAAAAACCGCGGTAGAAACCGCTTTCGATGTGAAAGTTGTCAATGTCAATATTATCAACACTCCGGCTAAGTCAACCAGGAACTCACGTTCCCGTCGTTTGACCATTCGCAAGCGTGGCATAAAGAAAGCGATTATCACGCTCAAGCCCGGAGACCGCATCCCATTCTTTGAGGGAGTAGAATAATGGCCGTTAAAGTATACAAACCAACCAGTCCTGGTCAGCGACACAAGACCAGCTATACGTTTGAAGAAATTACCAAAACCAAGCCCGAACGCAGCTTGATCTACACCAAGAAAAACCGCGCCGGTCGTAACGCCCAGGGTCGCATTACCGTGCGCCATCGTGGCGGTGGTTCGAAACGCCAAATCCGCATTGTGGACTTTAAACGCGACAAGAACAACATCCCTGCCAAAGTGGCAGCGATTGAATACGATCCAAATCGCACCGCGCGTTTGGCGCTACTCCATTATGCTGATGGCGAAAAACGCTACATTTTAGCGCCCATCGGTGTAAAAGTTGGCGATACCTTAGAGTCTGGCACCCAGGTAGAAATTAAACCCGGCAACAATTTGCCTTTGGCAAACATACCGGTTGGTACTACCATTCACGCTGTTGAGTTGCAACCTGGCAAGGGCGCGCAAATTGGACGATCAGCAGGCACCTCCGCGCAACTTTTGGCAAAAGAAGGCCGCTACGCGCATGTACGCATGCCCTCCGGTGAAGTTCGCTTGGTTTTGCAAGACTGCAGCGCCACCATTGGTCAAGTTGGCAATGTGGAACACAGCAATATCAAATTGGGTAAGGCAGGACGTTCACGCCATATGGGTCGTCGTCCTTCCGTTCGCGGGTCGGCAATGTCTCCGCGCGACCATCCCCATGGTGGTGGCGAAGGCAAGACTGGCATCGGTATGCCTGGTCCTAAGACCCCTTGGGGCAAGCCCACACTTGGTTATAAAACCCGTCGCAATAAACGCACGGATGACATGATTATTCGCCACCGCTCCAAGGCTAAGCGCCGATAGTGGTTGAGAGACAGAAAAGGAAATAAACTATGTCGCGATCATTGAAAAAAGGGCCATTTATTGACCCAAAACTATTGAAAAAAGTCGAAGATATGAACGCCAAGGGCGAAAAGAAAGTCATCCGCACCTGGAGTCGCGCGAGCGTCATCTTCCCGCAGATGGTTGGACACACCATTGGTGTTCATGACGGACGCCGCCATGTGCCAATCTATGTGACCGAGAATATGGTCGGTCATCGACTTGGCGAATTTGCTCCAACCCGTTGGTTCCGTGGGCACGTTGCTGAGAAGAAAGGCAGATAGTAAGAATGACACACGATATTACTGCTAAACTTACAAACTTTGCAAACTCGGCACAGAAAACCCGCCTGGTTATCGATCTGGTGCGCGGAAAGCCCGCTCTGGAAGCCTTGGATATTCTCGCAACAACCCCGAACAAAGCCGCTGCGCCTGTTCGTAAGTTGATCTATTCGGCGATATCAAACGCAGAAGAGAATTTTGGCGTTAGCCGTGACGATTTGGTGGTTTATCGCATTTTTGCTGATGAAGCCCCAACCCGTAAATGGCGACGATTTGGTGCCCGTGGACGCTTTAAGCCCATGCTGAAGCGCCGATCACACATCACCGTTATTTTGCGTGAGACTGAGTAGAGCTAAGGAGATATTATGGGTCGTAAAGTACATCCAATAGGTTTTCGAGTAGGCATCAACAAACCCTGGCTGGGTCGTTGGTACGCCGAAGGCAGTGACTATACCGAACAGCTGCATCAAGATTTGGCAATCCGCAAACTCGTGCTCACTGAAGCCGAGCGAGCTGGTGTGAGTGGCGTCGAAATTGAACGCTTCCCCGGCAAAGTAAAGGTCACTTTGCACACTGCCAAACCCGGTATCTTGATTGGTCGCAAAGGCGAAAGCGTGAAAATTTTGCGCCAACAGCTTGAAGCACTAACCGGTAAGAAAATTGACCTTGAAGTAAAAGAAATTAAAGATCCTGATACTGACGCTTACCTGGTGGCACAAAACATCGCTAGTCAGTTAGAGCGCCGCATTAGCTATCGCCGCGCCATGATGCGCGCCATCCAACAAGCTATGCGCCAGGGTGCTCAAGGCGTGAAGATCAAAGTGAGTGGGCGTCTCGGTGGTGCCGAAATGGCTCGCAATTTTACCGCCCGCGAAGGACGTGTTCCGCTGCAGACCCTGCGCGCGGATATCGACTTTGCCCGTGCCAGCGCTTTAACCACCTTCGGTCAAATCGGTATTAAGGTATGGATTTATAAAGGCATCGTCATGCAACAGGCTGAAGAGAAAGTTGAAGCCACCGAAGGTGTCTACGTAAGCGAGTAATGATAGGAACGAGTGAGGTATTAGATTATGTTGATGCCAAAGAGAGTTAAGTACCGCAAGCAGATGCGCGGCCGCATGAAGGGCAAAGCCCAACGCGGCTCAAACGTCAGCTTTGGTGAATTTGGTTTGAAAGCGCTCGAATGCGGCTATATTTCTGCCCGCAACATCGAGAGTGCCCGCCGCGCCATCGTTCACATGATGAAACGCCGCGGTAAAGTATGGGTGCGTGTCTTCCCAGATAAGCCCTATACCAAGCGAGCTGCCGAAACCCGCATGGGTAAAGGAAAAGGCGCAGTGGACCATTGGGTTGCCGTTGTGCGCCCGGGTCGTATCTTGTTTGAGATTACCACGGCTGATCCCGAAGTGGCTAAAGCCGCCCTCAACCGCGCCCGATATAAACTTGGCTTTAAAACCAAGGTGGTAGCACGAGAAGTCTTAGGAGAAGGTTCATAATGAAAATTAAAGAAATTCGCGAACTTTCAACCGAACAAATTAAGGTTAATCTCTTAAATACACGGCAGGAGCTGATGAACTTACGCTTCCAGATGGTTACTGGTCAATTGACTGACACCAGCCGTTTTAAAACTGCACGTCGCGACATCGCGCGCTTTGAGACCATTCTCAACGAACGCGCTCGCGAAGAACAGGAAGGCAAGAAATGAATAAACGCCGAAGACTAAATGGTACTGTCAAAAGCAATAAGATGGATAAAACCATCATTGTCGACGTTGTTAGAACATTTGCGCACCCTTTGTATCACAAAGTCGTTCGCGAAAAGAAATCCTACAAGGCGCACGATCCTTTCGGATGCAATGTTGGCGATAAGGTTGTGATTGTCGAATCAAAACCCATTTCGCGCACCGTTCGTTGGGTTGTTGAGAAGATCCTGGTTGAAGAAATTCGCCAGGAAGGACTTGAGACTGTCGAAGAGATGGAAGAAGCCATTGTGGAAGCAATTGAAGAAACCGAAGAAGAGCTTGAAACTGTGGCTGAGGAACTTGCCGAAGCTGTTGAAGACGTTATAGAAGAAGCAGAAGAAGAGGAACAGAAATGATCCAAAAAGAATCTCGCCTAACTATTGCAGATAACACTGGCGCGCGCGAAATTCTGGTCATTCAGGTTGTAGGCGGCACCCGCCGCAGATATGCCTCGATTGGCGATATCGTCACCGCTACAGTCAAAAGTGCCACACCACAAAGCTCGGTCAAAAAGAGCGAAATTGTGAAGGCAGTTATTGTGCGTGTCTCAAAAGCCTACCGCAGAGCTGATGGTTCAACGATTTGTTTCGATGATAACGCAGCCGTCATTCTGGATAACGACGGTGTTAACCCCCGTGGTACCCGTATCTTTGGTCCAGTTGCCCGCGAACTGCGCGAAAAAGGCTATATGAAAATTGTCTCATTAGCACCCGAAGTGTATTAGAGCTAATGAGTGAATGGAGTGTCTAATGAAGATGAAGATACGTAAAGGAGATCGTGTTCGGGTTATGCGCGGCGACAAAGTTGATAAAAACAAAGTCGGCGAAGTAATCCGCGTGATCCCCAAAGAAAACCGTGTTGTAGTTCAGGGTGTAAACCTGGTTAAAAAGCACCAAAGACAACAACAAACCGGTGGCGGTAAAACCATTCCCAGTGGTATTCGCGAATTTGAAGCGCCCATCCATGCCTCAAACGTGATGGTCGTTGATCGCGAAGGCGCGCGCGAAGCCCGTGCAAGCCGCCGAGCCAAAGCCGAAGAGACTGCTAAACCAGCTCCAAAGCGTGCTGCCACAAAGAAAGAAAGCGCTTCAAAGGCAGAGCCAAAAGCTAAAGCAACAAAAGCCAAAAAGTCAGCCACCAAAAAAGCCGCCAAGGCAGATGAAGGCGCAGGTAAGAAATAATGAATAGACTACTTGAACAATACAAAAACGAATACGCACCCGCTCTTCACAAGGAACTTGGTCTTGACAATGTCATGCAAGTGCCAAGAATTAAGAAAGTTGTGGTCAATATTGGTGTTGGTGAAGCACTTGAAAATCCCAAAGCACTCGATGCAGCAGTTAACGATCTGACCATCATTACTGGCCAGAAACCTGTTATCATCGCTGCTAAAAAGGCTATTTCAAACTTCAAGCTACGTGAAGGTCGCCAAATTGGTGTCAAAGTAACTTTGCGTGGTGAGAAAATGTGGGCATTTTTAGATCGCTTAATCAACGTTGCTTTGCCCCGTGTGCGCGACTTCCGTGGTATTTCAGCTGACTCGTTCGACGGTCGCGGAAACTACACTTTGGGTCTTACCGAACAGCTGATTTTCCCCGAGATTCAGTACGACAAGATCGATAAAGTGCGTGGTATGGAAATAAGCATCGTTACTACTGCAGTCAACGATGACCACGGACGGGCATTGCTCAGCAAATTTGGCATGCCCTTCAGGAAAGGAAACTAATGGCTAAAAAGAGTATGATTCACCGTGAATATCGGCGAAAGTACCCCTCAAGGGTTGTCAGTCGCTGTCGTGTGTGCGGCAGGCCGCGTGGTTATATGCGCAAGTTTGCTTTGTGCCGCATTTGTTTCAGAGAATTAGCGTTGCAGGGAAAAATCCCTGGCGTGAAGAAATCATCCTGGTAATTGAGCCTGGAGGGTAGAGATTATGACTATAACAGATCCAATTGCCGATATGTTAACCAGAATTCGCAATGGCGCGATGGCTGGATTGTCCACTGTGGCTATGCCACACTCCAAACTCAAAGCCGAAGTGGCGCGCATCCTCGTTGAGGAAGGCTACCTTGGCGGCTACGAAGTATTGGAAGGTAAAAACGAGACCCACAAGGTCTTGCAAGTAAAACTGAAGTACATTGGCGAGCGACGTCAGCGTCGTCCATTGATCACCGGTTTGCAACGCGTATCAACCCCCGGTTGCCGTGTGTATACCTCTAAGAAAGACATCCCCTGGGTGCTTTCAGGTATTGGCATCGCAATCCTTTCGACCCCCAAGGGTGTCATGACGGGTGCGCGCGCGCGCAAAATTGGTGTGGGCGGCGAGGTACTCTGTAAGGTATGGTAGGAGGTTAATACATGTCGCGTATCGGAAAATTACCCATTACCCTGCCTAAGGGTGTGGAAGTAAAAATCGAAGGGCAAAAGGTTACTGTCAAGGGTCCCAAAGGACAACTTGAAGAAACCTTTGCGCCAGAGATAGAGCTTAAGATGGAAGATGGCACCATTACCGTCAGCCGTCCAAACGACGAGCCTCGCATTCGCGCCTTACACGGCACCACCCGCGCGCTGTTGAACAACATGATTGTTGGTTGCGGCGAAGGTTTCACACGCGTTTTGGAATATATCGGTGTGGGTTATCGCGCTGAGCTGCAGGGCAAAGATTTGGTCTTGAACGTTGGGTACTCTCACCCCGTCAACTACCCCGCGCCCGATGGCATCGAATTTGATGTGGATGCCAGAGCACGTCTTATCAAAATTATGGGCAGAAACCGCCAACAAGTTGGTCAGGTTGCTGCTGAAATCCGTAAGGTGCGCCCACCAGAGCGCTATCACGGCACCGGTATTCGCTATCAGGGCGAAGAAGTAAAACTCAAGGCTGGTAAGTCTGGAAAGACCGGTAGGTAGAGGTAAACATGGCAAAGAAATCTAGGAACCAAGCAAGACTGCATCGCGCCAAGCGCGTTCGCAAGAAGATCTTTGGCACGCCGGAGCGACCGCGCATGAACGTATTCCGAAGTATTAACGAAATCTACGTTCAACTGATTGATGATCATAGCGGTACAACTTTGGCTTCGGCATCGAGTGTAGACGCTGGTCTGCGCGCCGCCATGGAAGGTAAAAACAAGATCGACCAGGCTCGCCTGGTTGGTGAAGAAATCGCAAAACGTGCCCTGGATAAGGGTATTAAAAAAGTGGTTATGGACCGCGCTGGTTACTACTACACCGGTCGCATTAAGTCTATGGCCGAAGGTGCTCGCAAGGGCGGCTTAGAATTCTAAATCGAGGATACTATGGATGATTTTCAAACATTAGAACAACAATACGACGAACGTGTCATCGATATCGCCCGCGTTGCGAAGGTTGTAAAAGGTGGTCGACGCTTTTCATTCCGCGTGACCCTGGTTGTTGGCGACAACAACGGTAACATTGGTTTGGGTGTTGGCAAGGCTTTGTCTGTGCCCGACGCTATGCGCAAAGCGACCGAACGCGCGTATAAAAACATGCGCCCGATTAGCCTGCATGGCACGACCATTGCCCATGAGGTAACTGGTGTTCAAAGTGGTGCCAAAGTCTTCCTCAAGCCTGCGTCTCCTGGTACTGGCGTCATCGCCGCGGGTGGTGTGCGTGCTGTTTTGGAAGTTGTTGGTATCACCGATATTTTGACCAAATCTCTTGGCAGTGCCAATATGCTCAATATTGTTCACGCCACCTTCAACGCGCTTGATCAGCTCAAGTCGCCCGAAGTTGTGGCACTCGAACGAGGTAAAGACGTGCGCGATGTGACACCTTATTGGGATCGGAGGAAACGTGGCTAAGAAACCTGCTAAGAAGATGCTTCGCATAAAACTTGTAAAAAGCGGCATCGGTTACACCGTTAGAACAAAAAGAACCCTTGACGCGCTTGGCTTTAAACGACTGCAAGATCAGGTCGAACACGAAGACACGCCCGTCATTCGGGGTATGCTTGACAAAGTCTCGCATTTGGTAGAGATTGAGTCAACGTTAGAGGAGAAATAAGATGCAATTACATGATCTTAAACCTAACGAAGGCGCAAAGAAAAGCAAAAGACGTGTTGGGCGCGGTACCGGAAGTGGCATGGGCAAAAGTGCCGGCCGCGGTACCAAAGGCCAAAGCGCTCGCACCAGTGGTGGCGTTAGACTCTACCATCAGGGTGGCAACTTGCCCTTCTATCGCAAACTGCCTTTCCTGCGTGGTGAAGGCTTTACACCTATCAATCGTGTCCGATATGCTGAGGTCAACCTTGACGCGCTCACTGGATACAAAAAAGGTGATGAAGTAAACCCTGAAAACCTCAAAGAAAACGGTTTGCTCAAAGGTAAAGGACTGCCCGTTAAGATTATGGGCCGTGGCGATATCAAAGTCGCGCTCATGATCAAAGCCCATAAGGTTACTGAAGGTGCCCGCCAGAAGATCGAAGAAGCTGGTGGCACAATCGAGCTCATTGAGCTTGGGTAACAACAATAAGGAGACAAGCTCATGAAACGATCGTCCTGGCGCTATTTATGGAAGTCTGAAGGCATCCGCAACAAGTTGCTCATCACGCTCTTGTTGCTGGCTGTCTATCGATTTGTCGCCAATGTGCCGGTGCCTGGCTTGGATCACGCTGCTGTAAAGGAGCTGAGCCAACTTACCGGTGCCGGTGGCAACCTGGTAGGCTTGCTCGACCTGCTTTCCGGTGGCGCGGTTTCGAAATTCTCTGTGTTGGCAATGGGTGTGTACCCTTACATTACCGCGCAGATTATTTTGCAACTGCTAACCCCAGTTATTCCGGCGCTTGAGCGCAAGATGAAAGATGACCCACGCGAGGGCCGCATTTGGATGGAAAAATGGACTGTCATTCTGACCATTCCGATGGCGTTGCTTTCAGCTTTCGGGCAAATTAACATCTTTAACCAAATGTTGGGTGGTCGATCGGTTATTCAACACTTTGGTTTTACCGGTGCAAATCTCTTACCAACACTAACGGCAATTATTACGATGGTTGCCGGTACTATGTTTGGTATTTGGATCGGACAGCTCATCTCAGAATTCGGTTTGCGCAACCAGGGTCTTAGCTTAATCATCTTCTCGGGTATTGTTTCACGCTTCCCAGAGACGATTGCCCAAATGGTGCGCCGATCTGATCCTGTCAATCCTGGTCAGTTTGTATCTGACCCGTGGTGGGCATTTATTATCATCTTTGTTGTGTTCATTTTGACCGTCTTTGGCATTGTCTATATGCAGCTTGGCAAACGCAATGTGCCGGTTATGTTCCCGGGTCGCCGAATAGGTAACCGCATGTCTATGCCTGTGCGCAGCCAACTGCCTTTGATGATCAATATGGCAGGCATGATCCCCATCATCTTCGCGCAAAGCTTTTTGACTTTTCCCGCGATTTTGTCATCGTTCTTCCTGAACAAGACAAACTGGCTTGGTAAAGCAGCCAATTGGGTTTACAGGAATTTTGGTGGTGATACCTGGTGGTATCCCATCATGTTCTTCATCCTGGTTGTTTTGTTCTGTTACTTCTATACAGACGTGCTCTTTGCGCAGCAGGATTATGGTGAGAACCTTAAAAAGCAAGGTGCTCAAATTCCCGGTGTTGTGCGTGGTAAAGCGACCCAGGATTACCTCACCAGAGTGCAACGGCGCATTACCTTGCCTGGCGCATTTTTCCTGGGTATCATTGCCGTTTTGCCCTATATTATGACCGGTGTCTTTAAGCTCTTTGGCGAAACAAATATCGCTGGCTTAGGTTTGATGCAGGCTTCAGGTCTTTTGATTGTCGTGGGTACTGTGCGCGAAATTATTCAGCTCATTGAGACTGAATTGCGCATGCACGGTTATGACGACAGGCTGATTAACTAAAGAGTACTATAACAATGAACGAGCATGCCAACTACATTGTGTTGTTAGGACCTCCTGGCTCTGGTAAGGGAACCCAAGCGGTTCTGCTTGCTAAACGACTGGGAATTCCCCATGTTTCAACAGGGGATCTGTTTCGCATGCATCTTAAAACCGAAACTCCCTTGGGGATTATGGCTGCTAAATATGTTCAAAAAGGCGAATTGGTACCTGATGAGATCACTATCTCCATGCTAAATGAGCGTCTTCAAGAAGAAGATTGCGATAACGGCGTGGTTTTAGATGGTTATCCGCGCACTTTAGTTCAGGCCTTGGCGCTTGAATCTTATCTTGATAGCGCTGATGAAGAATTAACTATGGTAGCTTATTTAAGTGTGCCCAACGAAGAGCTCGTTCAACGGCTGAGCGGTCGGTGGATGAGTCAAAGCGGCAGGGTGTACCATATGGTATACAATCCGCCAAAAATTGCAGGTATTGATGATGAAGACGGTTCGCCACTTTATCAGCGAGAAGATGATAAAGTTGAAACCGTTCTTCATCGTTTGGAAGTTTATCATGAGCAAACTTCACCGCTTATCGAACATTTTCGGGAAGAGGGAAAGTTGCTTGAAATTAACGGCGTTGGCGAGATTGATGAAATAAACGACGCGATCTATGAGGCTCTGCAGTAATGGATAGCTCTGTGTTTGGTGTCAATCTTAAATCTGCCAAAGAGATCGAGATTATGCGTGAGGCTGGTCGCTTAAACGCGCTCACCCTGCAAGCAGTAATGGATGCCATTGCACCTGGTGTGACTACAGCTGAGTTAAACGAGGTCGCTGAAAGCGTTCAGAAAGCACATGGCGTGTACTCACCGTTCAAAGATTACGACCCCGGTAATGGAACGCCATATCCGGCAAGCATTTGCACCAGTATAAATGAAGAATTGGTGCATGGCATTCCGGGTAATCGAAAATTACGTGACGGCGATATTATTTCGGTGGATTGCGGAACGGTATACAAAGGCTATGTAGGTGACTCAGCATTTACTGTTGGTGTTGGCGAAATCAGTCAACAGGCGCAGCACTTGATTGACACAACCAAGCAAGCTTTGGAGATCGCGATAAGCCAGATGGTGATCGGCAATCGCAGTGGCGATGTTGGCGCGGCCATTGAAGCGCACGTTGAAAGTCAAGGTTTTTATTGCACCCATACCTATACCGGGCATGGGGTTGGACGTTCTATGCACGAAGCACCACAGTTGCCAAATTATGGCAAACCCGGTACGGGATTTGTGTTGCGCGAAGGCATGACCATTGCCATCGAGCCCATGGTCTTGGTTGGTGGCAGAAGAACGCGTGTATTGCGCGATCGTTGGACTGTAGTCAATGCCAACGGTGGGCTTACCGCGCACCAGGAGCACACAATTGCCGTCACAAAAGATGGACCATTGGTGCTTACAAAACTATAGAAAGTCTTGCCATAACCGCGGCAAAAGACTATAATGGAAACTTTGCGGTAAAAATAAGGAGTATGCCAAATGAAAGTATCGGCTTCAATTAAAAAACGCTGTAAAGACTGTAAAATCGTCAAACGCGATGGTCGTTTGTACGTTATTTGCAAGAACCCAAGACACAAACAGCGACAAGGATAAGGAATAGAGAAATATGGCTCGTATTGAAGGTGTTGACCTCCCGCGCAACAAGCGCATTGATATCGGACTGCGATATATCTATGGCATTGGCCCCAAGACGGCTAATGATATTCTGGCTGCCACCGGTGTGGATCCCTCCATTCGTGTGAAGGATTTGCCAGAAACAGAAGTTACAAAATTACGCGACTATATCGCCCAAAACCTGAAGGTCGAAGGTGATTTGCGACGCGAAGTTCAAATGAACATCAAGCGCCTGGTCGAGATCGGTTGCTATCGTGGTTTGCGCCATCGCCGCAACCTGCCTCTGCGTGGTCAAAATACACGCACCAACGCGCGCACACGCAAAGGTCCAAAGAAGACCGTTGCCGGTCGTGGCCGCCGCCGTGGAGCGAAGAAGTAGACATTATACATATTTATTAACTGGTCTGATCCAGAATCGGTGGGGTTCCCTTTCTCCCCTGCGGCAACCGATGACGGGTACCAGAGTATGAAGATAGTGAGGAAGAACTATGGCTAAACAAGCAAGAACCGCGCGACGCGCAACCAGCTCGCGCAAAGTTAAGCGCCAATTGTCTGCCGGACAGGTGCATGTATTTGCATCCTTCAACAACACCATTGTGACCATTACCGATATGCGCGGTAACACAGTGTGTTGGGGCAGCTCGGGTACAGCCGGCTTTAAAGGCTCACGCAAAAGCACACCTTTTGCCGCCCGAATGGCCACCGAGCAAGCGCTTAAAACAGCCCAGCAAATGGGCATCCAGGAAGTTGAATTATATGTGAAGGGCCCTGGCCCCGGTCGCGAGGCTGCAATCCGTGCAGTGCAGGCATTGGGAGTAAAAATCACCAAAATTACTGATGAAACCCCAGTTCCACACAACGG
This sequence comes from Chloroflexota bacterium, assembly GCA_012800995.1. Classification (GTDB taxonomy): domain Bacteria; phylum Chloroflexota; class Anaerolineae; order Anaerolineales; family Anaerolineaceae; genus Mesolinea. Next base: position 1,188 of record JAAZIH010000013.1, on the reverse strand, counting down.
ATGTCGTCCGCCCAAGAAGCGCCGCGTTTAATAAATAGAAAAAGGAAAGAATTATGGCAAGATATACAGAAGCAGTTTGTCGATTATGTCGACGCGAAGGCGAAAAGCTGTTCCTCAAAGGCGAACGCTGTTTTACGCCCAAATGCTCATTTGAACGACGCAGTTATCCCCCAGGAATGCACGGCAAATCACTGGCACATCGCCCAGGTCGTGAGTCTGACTATGCCAAGCAGTTACGCGCCAAACAAAAAGCGCGCCGCATTTATGGCATTTACGAGCGCCAATTCCGCCGCTTCTTTGCGCAAGCGGAAATGATGCACGGTCAGCCCGGTCCTAACCTGCTTACCATTCTTGAGACCCGTCTCAGCAATGTTGTCTACCGTCTCGGTTTCGCGGCAAGCCGCGCCCAGGCGCGTATTTTGGTAACGCACGGTCACTTTTTGCTCAATGGCCGTCGTGCTGACATACCATCTATGGAAGTAAAAGTGGATGATGTCATCACCGTTGCTGAAACATCAAAAGACACAACCTACTTCAAGAACCTTCGCGACGAAGCTGAAGGTCGCACTGTTCCCACCTGGCTCGCCCGTGATCTCACCAATCTCAGTGGTCGCATGTTGCGCAACCCTGAACGTGCAGAAATTGACGGCAACCTGAACGAACAGTTGATTGTTGAATACTACTCTCGATAAGAGTGAATAAGTCAGTCTTTCTTACCCGATAGGCTGGTTAGGGGTAAACCGTGACAGGAATTATGGAAATGGTAACACCAAAAGTAGAGCGCACAGAAGAATCGCGCAACTACGGAAAGTTTACGATTAGCCCGTTAGAACGTGGCTATGGCGTCACCCTCGGCAACGCCATCCGACGCATACTGCTCTCGTCGCTTGACGGTGCGGCAGTTACCGCGATTCGGGTTAGTGATGTCATGCACGAGTTTAGCACCATTCCTGGCGTTCGCGAGGACGTTATTCAGGTAATGTTGCAATTGAAACTCTTGCGTTTCAAGTTACACAATGTCGAGACTGCCCAGCTACATCTTGAAGTCAAAGGCAAAGGCACCATCACAGCCGCTGACATTATTTGTCCGCCTGAGGTTGAAATCATAAACCCAGATCTCTATCTCTTTAGCATGAACGAAGATGGTCACGAAGTTGATATTGATCTCACCGTTGAAGCTGGCCGTGG
>JAAZIH010000098.1 GCA_012800995.1 Chloroflexota bacterium | reverse complement strand
GCGCGCGAAAGGCGCATCATACGTCGTCCCCATTCGCGTTGGAAAGTTGGCGCGGGCGAGCGGTCTTTGTAGGTGTCACCCGCAAAAATGACCAGGTCAACTTTTTCAGCGATGGCACTGTCTACGATCGTATCCAAAGATTTGAGAAAATCCATTACGCGCATGGGCAACCCGCTGACAGGGTCGTGTTGGCCATAATTGCTCATGTCGATGTGGGCGTCAGCAAAGTGCAGAATTTTTACCATGACAGTATTATAACCCGCGTAAACGCGAAAGATTGAACTCAAGTCTTAATTGAATCCCCCAAAATCAAGCAATACTTGATAGGATTAAGGGGCGTTTTGGTCTAAGATGAATCTAAACCAAAACGAGGAGTGAATGATGTTCAACACACAAAAAACAGGCATGAAAATTATGACCCTGCGCAAAGCCAAAGATATGACCCAAATGGAACTGGCTGATTTAATGCAGGTGAGCTATCAGGCGGTGAGCAATTGGGAGCGCGGAAACAGTATGCCAGATATATCAAAGCTTCCTGACCTGGCGCGTATACTGGGCGTCAGCATTGAAGAGCTGCTTGATTCCCGCGAGCAAGCTCAAACCGTTAAACGTGTTATAGATGAAGACGAAACCCTGACTGCTAAAGAAATTGCTGACGTAGCGCCTATCTTGAAGCCTTCAAAGCTGGAAAAAGAACTTGAAAAAGCCCCTGTCGAAGGACTTGAATTGAAAGACATCCAACAACTGGCGCCCTTTTTGAGTGAAGAAAAGCTTATGGAGCTGGTGGAGCGTGTTGGTTTTAATAGTATTAGTGACTTGGTTTCAATCGCCCCGTTTATGGACAGCAAGCACTTGCAATCTGTAATCGTTCAACAAGGCGAATTGCATGAACATTTGGATGATATTATGTGCATCGTGCCTTTTCTGGAAAAAGACTTTGTTGTCGATATCGCCCAAAATCTGATCATCGATGATGATGACGTTAGCTTGTTGGCATCCCTGGCACCGTTTCTTGACTCAGACATCTTGATGAGCTTGGTTGAGAAAGCTGAACCTGAAAATATTAATGACATTATGCCCTTGGTTCCGTTTCTTGAAAGCGATGATATTATGCGTTTGCTCGGGAAAATGGGACAAAACTTACAAAGTAATAATCTGTCAAAAGTCGCGCCATTTTTGGATGAAGAAGCATTAAACAAACTGGTTGATAAGACTTTTAGCGGTGAGGGAAAATCACATCATATTGAAGGTCTGGTTCCCCATCTCAGCCCCAAAATGGTCAAAAACTATGCTAAGGAATTAGTTGAAAAAGGTGATATTAAGACGCTCAAGTCCATTTTGCCTTTTTTAGATGATGATGAAGACTAAACCGTTTTCAGCCATGAACAAAGAAAAAAGCGTACTTTTGACAGTACGCTTTCTTTTTATCTGAACGATTTTATTTTAGCCAAATTGATTATAGTGTTGTGAAAGCATATTGGTGGCGTTGAAAACTTTATCCATGTAAATGAAAGGTCCCACGATGATGAAAGAACCCAAAACGCCCCAGAGCCAGAAAGTTGAACTGTTTAGTTCGTAATTAATACGACGGCGATAGAGTTCCTGTCCGATACGGTTACAAAGCTGGTGATTCCAAATGAATGGATAAATTCCAAGCGTTATGATACTCAGGAGATACATCAACAAATAGTTCATGGTATTTTTTCGGTCGTAAGGGGTCGCGAGTGTGTTGATGTTGTCCACAAGGCGCATCCATACAATGATTCCATAGATACCAAAAGTAACAAGAGACAAAAGAACAGTTTTGCCCATGCTAAAGTCCGTTCTTAGCTTTACCATTTGAGGAGGATAAGCTTGTTGATAAGGGGGCTGCTGATATG
>JAAZIH010000097.1 GCA_012800995.1 Chloroflexota bacterium | reverse complement strand
TTTTGTTCCCACGTGGTCTCCTGACCACGTTAACAGCCAGGGTAAGCTGGTTTTAGGTTTTCCTGTTGGTGTATGGGGGTTAACAGGTACTGTAAATTATCCTCGGCGGGACGCCTCGGGGAATTCTAAAATATCTGTGGTGTGCAGTACGTTATAGCTTGCGTGTTACACACTAGATGCTCAACGCAATAGAACATGTGCACGGCGAGACGCCGGCACGAGAGAAAAACAAAATTGTTTGCATATCCCCACCAATTCGCTTAGATAGCTTGGAATGATATAATCGCCCCATGGACAAAGAACAACGCTGGCTGTTGATTTCCGATTCTCATGTGGGGGATCGGGTTAAAGGACTGCAAGCCAAATTACTGGATGACATCAAAGCCAAAAAGCCAGACCTCATCCTGCATGGCGGAGACATCGCCGTGCAGGAAGTTTTGGATCAACTCGGCGAAATCGCGCCGGTTATCGCCGTGCAAGGCAATCGCGACTGGTTTAAAGGCTTCAAGCTACCCATGGAACATCATTTTGAGGTCGCGGGTCTAAAAATCGTCCTGACACATGGGCATATCAGCATGTGGCACTGGTTTTGGAATTATGTCCGTCTTTACCTTACTTTCCGCATCCATGATCACCAGTTCTATCAGCGTCAACTAAGTAAACAATACCCGGACGCGGACGTTATCATCTATGGACATCTGCACTTTCAATATGACGAGATGATGGATGGCAAACGTTTCATCAACCCAGGTTCAGCCTATCCGCACTGGCGCAACAAAGGTCGCCCTCAATATATGTTGATGACTATCAAAGAATTTGGCGAAATCTTCGTTGAACGCCATGAAGTCGTATTAGATTAAAGTCAGGTCTGAGTCCATCACAAAACCCAGAAACCTAACAAAAATAAGATAAACACAAAAGTCATATGAGTTTTGGTCTTTTTTGCACATTTCTCATAGGACTTTCGTGCATTTGTGCACGTTTCCCATAGGACTTTTGTACTAAGCTGACAAACGACAGGTTATAATCCTTACATACAATGTAGGCGACTATGACCCCAGATATCATCACCTCGTCTCAAAACCAACACGTGCAACTGATGCGCGCCCTGGCAAGCCAAAGCAAGGCGCGACGCAAGGAAGAGGCGTTCCTTGCCGAAGGCGCACGCCTGGTGGAAGATGGTTTGCAATCAGGACTAATGCCAAAGCTTGTTGCCTATAAAGAAGGTTTGAGCCTAAGAGCTAAAGAATGTCTTACACTCGCGCGCGATTTCAAGACCCAAACAAGCGATCCTTTTCCAATTATTCAAATTGAAGCCAGGCTTTTTGATGAGCTTACCGACACCGAGTTTAGCCAGGGCATCATGGCAGTTTTTGACATCCCCGAAAAAGAGCTGCCCGATGAACTGAGCTTTATCCTGCTGCTGGACCAACTACGCGACCCCGGCAACATGGGCACCATTTTGCGCAGTGCCGAAGCGGCTGGTGTGCAAGCAGTCTTTTTGCTGCCCGGCACAACCGATCCCTGGGCGCCCAAGGTGGTCAGGTCTGGCATGGGCAGCCACTTCAGGTTACCCATTTTGAACTGGGGCATTGAAGCGCTTGAAGCCTTACTTAGTGATATGCGGGTCTATTATGCTGATATGAACGGCGAGTTGAATCACTGGCAGGCTGATTTTAGAGCAAGAACCGCGCTGTTGATTGGTGGCGAAGCGGATGGCGCCAGCGAACAAGGACGCGCGCTCGCTGACACAACTGTGAGCATCCCCATGGCAGGCAGCACAGAATCCCTCAACGCCGCGATCTCAGCCGCCTTGCTGATGTTTGAAGTGGCGCGTCAACGCCAGATATCCTGATAAATCAACCTGAAAAATTAGAGGTCACCGCTTTGCTTGTAGCGGATGAGTGTTAGATTGGTATCACATTTACCGCTCAACTCAATAATTGATTCACGGCTAAGCGCGTTGCCCTGGGCATCAAAAAGCTGAATAATCACCTCGTCACCAGCGCGGATATCATTGGGCAAGACAAATCCAAAACCCGATGGACCATAAACCGACATCGAGCCTGTTTCGCTGCTTAACTCAACAGGCTTTCCCGCA
>JAAZIH010000096.1 GCA_012800995.1 Chloroflexota bacterium | reverse complement strand
CGATATGGCTTTAGAACAGGCTGTTTATGGCTAAAATCTACACGATTGTCAATCAAAAAGGTGGTGTGGGCAAAACCACCACCAGCATTAATTTAGGCGCGAAACTCGGCGAATTTGGACTGCGCGTGCTCATCGTTGATCTTGATCCCCAAGCCAATGCCACCGCCAGCCTGGGCGTTGAGCGACACAGACTGAATGCCGGCACCTATGAGCTGATTATTGGCACTGGCAAAGCCAGTGAAATCATCCTTCATCATCCTCGTTACAAAATATCTCTTATCCCTTCAACCGTCAATTTATCTGGTGCTGAAATTGAACTTATTGACTTGCCCGACCGCGAAAAACGTTTGCAAAGAGTTCTCGATCCTTTAAGAGAGAATTATGATTACATCATTATTGACTGTCCGCCTTCCCTCGGCTTACTCACCCTCAACGGACTGATTGCCGCCAGAGATGGCGTGATTATTCCCGTGCAATGTGAATATCTCGCGCTTGAAGGACTGGGGCAACTCACCCAAACCCTACAACGCATCCGCCAAAACCTCTTCCCTGAACTCACTATTCGTGGTGTTCTGCTCACCATGTTTGACGGACGCACCAATCTTAGCGCGGATGTACGTGCGGAAGTGCAAAAGTTCTTCCCCAATTTGGTTTTTGAGGCATACATTCCGCGCAGTGTGCGGCTTGCGGAAGCGCCCTCTTTTGGCATGCCCATTTCGGTTTACGCGCCTGAATCATCCGGTGCCAAAGCTTATGACGCGATAGCAAGAGAATTGTTGCTTGGGGATGGATTTGAAATAGATTTGGAGAAATAACATGGCTAAAACAACAGGTTTAGGAAAAGGATTAGGAGCGCTCATCCCCGGATGGCAAGAAGATGGAAGCCTGGACTCCACGCCAAGCGGACAGATTCCAATGATACCGATTAATCAAATTCGCCCTAATCCCCACCAACCCCGCAAAACCTTCAACCAGGAAAACTTAACAGAACTGGCAAACTCCATCCGTGAGCACGGCATCATTCAGCCATTAATTGTGATCAGTGATGGACCCAATCGCTACACGCTTATTGCGGGTGAAAGACGCTTAAGAGCTGCAAAAATAGCTGGGCTCAAAGAAGTACCAGCGCTTGTACGAACCGCCAGCGAGCAGGAACAACTTGAATTTGCGATTATCGAAAATGTGCAGCGTGAAGACCTCAACCCCATGGAACGCGCGCGCGCGTTTCAGCGTTTGATTGATGACTTCTCATTGAGCCATGAAGAGGTTGCTCAACGGGTTGGTAAAAGCCGTGTTACTGTTACCAACACATTACGTTTGCTCAATCTTCCACTTTCTGTACAACAAGCCGTTTTGAGCGAAAATTTGAGTGAAGGACACGCTCGGGCATTACTCGCCCTGCCCAACCCGCGCGCAATGGAAAATGCTATGGAAACCGTCATTTCCTTAGGATTAAATGTGCGTCAAACGGAGCTCCTGGTCAACAAAACGCTGGGGCGTGGTCCAGCTAAAACAAGCCGACTTCAACGCACACCAGAGCTTGAATCGCTCGAAAATGAATTGCGTCAACACTTCAACACCAAAGTCAATCTCGTCAAAAGCAAAAATGGAGGATCCATTACCCTCTTTTTCTATTCTGATGAAGAGCTAAACGCGATAGTTGACCGCTTTGGCTTGTATGACTAAACAGACCGCCATCCTCAATGCGAAGATTTATACCGATTGGTATAGCCAACCTTCTGAAGCTATACTTATTGAAAACGGGCTAATAAAACAAACTGGCAGCAAACAAGCTATCCTTTCCTCATTGCCATCAGAATCTGAAAAATTTGACATGCAAGGCATGACCATATGGCCAGGTCTGTGTGACGCCCATCTTCATCTTGAACAACTCGCCAAGCAACTCAGCGCGATTAACTGCGAAGGCTTATCCAAAGCAGAAATCCTTGAAAAAGTACACCAAAAGGCTCATTTATTAGCCCCTGGTGAGTGGATAATCGGTTTCGGCTTTAATCAAAACGATTGGTCACCTCCGGAATATGGTAATTCGCGCGAGCTTGACGCTGTTTCACCACACCACCCGGTTATATTACACGCCAAATCTTTGCATGCAGCGTGGGTTAACCGTCGTGCCATGCAAATCTCGGGAATCCACGCCCAAAGCCCCGACCCTAACTCTGGTGCCTTTTTACGTTATGAGGATGGCTCTCCCAATGGCATCCTGCTGGAACAAGCCATTGACTGTGTCGCAAAACATATTCCGCCAGTAAGCCCCCAGCAAATGGCGAAAAACCTTCTTCAAACGCAAAGCTACCTTCATAGCCTGGGCATCACTTCTGTTCAT
>JAAZIH010000095.1 GCA_012800995.1 Chloroflexota bacterium | reverse complement strand
GCTTGCGGGTCTGTTTGTGACATGATATTCTTAATCTATTGGAGATAACTGTGATTAATCAAAAAAATACTCCTCTCAATCAATCAGACCGTTTCAAGAAAATGTTTCCTTGGCTGCTTGTCATTTTATTCATGGCAGTCGTCGCGCTTTATGGCTTCTCTGCCGCTCAGGCGCGGCTGCTGCAAGACGACTATTGCTACTTCTCTATTCTTGACGAAACCCGTTTTTTTCAATCGCAAGCCCATTCCTATACATCGGTAACAACCTACTCCGGAAATCGCTACAGCCTAAGCTTTAACATGGGCTTGATTGACTTGCTTGGTGGCGTGAAAATCTATCCTTTCCTGCCATGGATCATTATTCTGTTTTGGCTGACAGGCCTTTACTTTTTCACTAAAACAATTCTACAATTATTTAATATCGACCTTGAGCCCTGGAAAACCGTCCTGATAAGTGAATTAATCATCCTTTTCAATCTCGCCCTCACACCCAACTGGATTCAGGTCTTCTATTGGTCAAGCGGCAGAGTGCCCTACCTAACGCCAACGATATGGATAGGGTGGCTTTTCTTCCTTATCTTCCATCCATCCCAAAAAGCAAAATGGGCTCATGGTCTTAGTCTTTTGGCTGTATTTCTTATTGCCTTTTACATTGGTGGTTTTTCAGAAACGGTTAATTTCGCCCTCATCACAATCTCGATAATAGTACTCTTGCTTAGTTTTTTAGCGCCCAAACTAAAGTATACCCGAGCGCTGGCCATCACTGCCACTGTTGCCGCTTTGCTCTCTTTGGCATGTTTGTATTTCTCACCGGTTGTACAAATGCGTGCGACATCTCTGTATGGTGAAACCTCTAATCTATGGGTCGCTTTGTTGCGGTCTGTCAGGGGCGGATTAAGGTTTTTCTTTTCATTCGTCAAGCACAGACCGTTTTTCCTCTTGGCAGCGTTTGTAATTGTTAATTTGCTTGGCTCAATTCTTTTCAAAGACCTGGTATTTTCGATTCAAAGAAAAACATATCTCAAAGGGCTCATCATTTCTACCATTGCTTTATTGCTGATCATTATCGCCACGATGTTACCAAGTTATTACGCTGAATCAAGCCATCCTGGAGACCGCGCATTAAACGTTCCGACCTTTTTCTTTGTTATTTACCTGTGTTTCATCAGTTTTTCAACCCAGATTTTTATAAAAGACCATTCAAAAGCGCGGCAAACTTTCTTGTGGCTGAATATCTTTTTGGGCTTTGCGTTGGCAATCTTATGGATGATCACCAAAACAGCCTTCCATCGCCCTCCGGATTTCCTGACATTCTTATCGATATTAGGACAAAAGCCCTGGATAATCATTATAGTTTTGACCATCGGGCTGGCAATATTCCTGTTGCGTCGCAAAAAACCTCATTTAACACTTTCCGTGGCAACAATAATCCTCATTCTCGCCCAGCTGATGACCTATTCTGCCAGCCAGGCGAGCATCTTAAAAGAACGCGCTAACTTATGGGATAAGAGAGAACAGGAAATCCTGACTCAAAAAGAAGCAGGCATGCTCGAAATCCAAGTGCCCGCGTTAGACAGCCTGGTTGGTATCGCTGAAATTAACCTTAATCCCAAACATTGGGTGAACGTTTGTGCGGCAAGATACTACGAGGTGCAACAAATCAACACCGTTGAACCGGTCTTGGATGTCATTCGCATTGAACAGCCATAATGGAATCTGCCAGAGCTTAAAAGAGGTGGTTTTATGGATTTATCAATAGCTTACAAAGAACTGAAACAACGTATCGATCAGGTAGATTTTTCTCAATTATGGCGCGGATTTCAAAAAACAAAGTTCGCTGTATACAACGACACTGCCTGTTTTTTCGATGGCGCTTATATCGAAAAAACGGAGGCTTTCCTGGCGAACACCTCCATACAGTACAATGGCGAACACATCGCCATCTGGTATCTTCCCGAAGCACCCAGCGATTGGGATCATCTAAGCGCGTCAATTATCCACGAAATGTTTCACGCCTTCCAAAATGCCTCAGGCGAGTCGCGCTGGCCCGATGAAAAAGCGGCACTCTTACATTACCAATACACAAGTGAGAATCTTTCCGCGAAACTCCAGGAAGCCGAACTCATTTCCGCCCTGTTGAACCACAATCCTGCAGCTGATTTTGAAGCACTGCTACGCGCAAGAAAAAGCCGCGCCCAAAAACATTCCTATGAATACGACTATGAAGCGCGGATTGAGCAAATCGAAGGCGCCGCCAACTATGTTGAGCTACGCGCGCTGGAACAACTTGACCCTGCCAAAGCGCAAGCCAAGTGGGATACCGTGCTAAAATCCATCCTGGACCCAGCCAACTATCTACCCATCCGTATTGTGTCCTACGCCATTGGCGCGCTATTCCTTGCCTGCATCAAAAAACAGTCTGATTTTGATTTTGAAAGTTTTGCTGATGAGCCTTTCTCAATAATGATTTTAGAAGACATCCTCCCAGATACCGGGACCGCCCAAACTTCACCTATCATTGATACCATCCTAAAAGAATACCAAGCCGAAACAAATGCCATCATCGAAAGCGCGCTGGCAAAAGACGAGCGCGTCCTCGAAGGCAGATACCCCTTAATTGGCTTGAATGTCTATAACGCGCGCTGGAACGGTCGTTATGCAACGTCAACTTATTTCATTGCTTACCAGGATGGCGCGGAAATGAAAACGCTTTATGGCGACTTTATTGTGGAAATTGATGAGGATTACAATATCCTGACAGCCTACCGTCAACAAAGATAGTCATTTGTGGTTCAACAATGGCTTAGGAGAGACTATGATCAAACGAAAAGACACCTTAACAACTACCCCCATCCCTGCGCTTTTGGGCGGTGAGGGTACCATTGACCGCACACCCTTTTTACAGCCCGATGAATTCCATGGCAAAGGCCGTGTATACGCGCATATGCGCATCCCACCAGGCAGCTCCATCGGCGTGCATGTCCACGAAGGCGAGCAGGAAATTACTGTCATCCTCAGTGGCAGTGGCGAAGTGCTTGAGGATGGCAAATGGTTGCCCATCCATCCTGGCGATGTCACCATAACCCCCAGTGGTAGCGAGCATGGCATCCGCAACACGGGTGATGAAGATATCGAGATGATCGCGTTGATTCTCTACGTGGATTAGATTCATCGCGCTACCAACAAGTTGAGCATTTCCTCTGAAATAGCTGAACGTTGTTACCCTTTAATCTAATAAGAGACAATAATTGAAATGACAGAAGAACAAAGTAACCCAACAAAAAAAACTACAAAGAAATGCAATTGTTTCTTGATAATAATAATAATTTTCTTATTACTTGTTATAGGCTTACTCCTTTTCGAGCGTTGGTTTATTCCTGTTGCATCCCGAATGATGTGTGGCGGTGAACTTTTTGCTGAGTACCCTTCTCCAAATGGCAAAATTATCGCCAGTGTATATGAGTTTAACTGTGGCGTGACCACCAGTTTCACGACATATATTTCACTTCGTCCAAGTGAAAGAGACTGGGATCCATATAAAGAGGATTCTGTTTTTTCAACTGAATCCTATCCAGACTGGTTAGACTTAAGAATAACTTGGCTTGATGACAACAATCTGGAAGTTCGTTATAAAGACACCCAACCAGAACATTTAAATTACACCACATCATACGGTTTAAACGATACGATTATTCATATTGACTATATCCAGGATTGTAATTGATGCGGCAATCGAGGACATCATAATTGTTTCTCTTCTGCTTCCCTCATGAATAACCCTTCCACGGTCTAGAGACTAGGAAGATGTATTGAACGTTCACTGAAGCATCCTTGACGTTAGCAAAAACACATGGCGCAGACGCCATGCGTCAGTAGATAAAGCTATCAGTAGCCAACCAAACTGGCGCGTGACGTCCCATGTGTGACGAACATTAATAAGCCAATAAATCGCCACGCGCAACAACTGCACGGCGAGACGCCG